>JBLNHD010000057.1:0-27558 GCA_050268825.1 Gemmatimonadota bacterium | reverse complement strand
CGGTGAGACCACACCCGAGGCGAGCGTGATGAAGTTGAACCTTCCACTGAATTCGTTCGCGACGTACAGGCGCGTGCCGTCCGGCGTGAGGCCGATGGCCTGAGGCGAGCCGCCCACCGGGAAGCGGCGCTGCAGCTTCGTCACGGTGTTGATCTCCACGACGTCCGGCAGTCCCGGGGAGCTCGCGTAGACCAGCGGCTGTGTTTGATGCACGGCGAGATGTACCGCGGGGCCCGCTCCGATGGAGACCTCGTCGACGACGGTGAACGAGCTCCGGTCGATGAAGTACACCTTGCCCTCGGCGGTGCTCACGTAGATCCGGGAGCCGTCGGGTGAGGTCTTCACGTCGAAGGGTGTTCCGATCAGGCCCGGGATCGAGCGGAGCGGCAGGCCCGAGCTCACGCTGAACTCGCCGACGCCGCCGGAGGGGGCCCCCGTGATGTAGGCGGTGGCGCCGCCGGGATCGAACGCGACGCCGATGCTGGTGCCGGTTCCGGTGCTGCTCATCACGAACGAGGTGCCGGGGAGGGCGCCGCGGCCGAGCTGCCCTTCGATGCCGATGACCCAGATCACGCCGGTGCGCGAGACCGCGACGCCATAGGCGGCGCCGCTGAACGGCGTGGTCGTCTGCAGGATACCCTCCGGGTGCGCGGCTGCGACGATCTCGACCGCGATCTGCGTGCTCAGGGTTCCGGACTGGACCGTGATGGATCCGGTGCCCAGTGGCGATCCCTCCGGGCACGTGATCACGCCCGCGTTCGAAACCGTGAGCGGGCCGGAGGTCACGGTGTAGGTCGCCGCAGCGCCGGGGATCGGCGCGCCCACGGCGTCGGTCACCGACGTTTGCAGTGCCACCGAGCCGCCAGGGGCGATGAGGACCGGATTCGGACTTACGGCGAGCGTCGTGGCGATCTGTGTCACGGCCAGCGTCGCCTGTCCCGCGAGGCTTCCGGACGTGGCACTGATGAGGACCTGACCCGCGGGCCCGACCGACGTGACCAGCCCCGAGGGCGATACGGTGGCAATCCCCGGATCGGACGACACGAACGTGAACGTGGCACCCGGCACCGGCGCGCCGGTGACGTCGAGCAGCGCGGCCTGCATCTGCAGGGTCCCGAGTTGCGGGATGACGCCGGGATTCGGGCTCAGCGTCACTGCGCTCGAGACCGCGGAGACCGTGACCGCAAACTGTTCGGTGCGGCTACCTGCCTTGACGGAAATCGTCGACGACCCTGCGGGACCGACCGACGAGACGATGCCCGTCGCGCCGACGAGCACGAGCGCGCTGTCGCCGCTCCAGAATGTCACCGGCACGCCCGTCAGCAGCGCGCCGTCTCCGTCGAGCGCCGACACCGAGAGCTGGAGCGACCCGTTCTGGGCAAGGACGATCGGATCCGGATCCACGACGATCTCGGCGACGGAGAAGCCCGATGGCCCGCTTTCCCCACCGCAGCCAAGGGCAAGGGCACAAGCCAGGTACGCCTTCCGGAGAATGCGGTCCATGGGCAATCGCTGTTGGAGGGGGAGGGCCGCTCCAAGATGCGGTCAGGCAGTCGGATCCGCCAGAGGACTCACTCCAGGAACATCTCCGCGATCCGCGGTGTCACCCCGACGAACGGGCTGTCGCCGTTGGCCAGCACCGCCACCACCAGCTTCTCGTCCGGATAGAGCAGGAGGTACGCCGTTCCGCCGGTGGAGCCGCCGCTGTGCCCCAGCGTGAGCCGCCCCTTCGTGTCACGTCGCGATGCCCATCCGATGCCGTAGTTGGTTTCCTCGCCGGCGAGGGTTCGCTGGGAGGCGGTCAGCAGCCGGAAGGTCTCCGCGCGGAGCAGGGCGTTGTCGAGCATGGCCTGGCCGAAGCGCGCCAGGTCCTCGGTGGTGGAAAGGAATCCGCCGCCCGCCCACTTGTAGCTGTTGTCGACGTATGGTGCGTTCGTGATCCGGCCGAGCGAGTCGGCGGTGTACCACCGGGCACGGAACGGGATGATGCTGTCCACGTGATCGGCGATGGTCTGTCGCATGCCCAGCGGTCGGAACACCGCATCGCGCATGTACGAGAGGAACGGCTGCCCGCTGGCGCCCTCGATCACCGCGCTGACGAGGTTCCAGGCGTACGACGAATAATGGAAGCGCGTGCCGGGGCGGAAGAGAAGCGAATCGTCCCGGAAGATCGCGAGGCCTTCCTCCACGGTTGCGTACCGGCGCATGCTCAGGAACTCGTCGCCCTCGTAGTGCCGGATGCCGGCCAGGTGACCGGCGGCGACCCGCGTGGTGACGGGGTACCGCTTTTCCGGAAAGCGCGGGACGTAGCGCTGCACGGGCGCATCGAGGTCGAGCCTGCCTGCCTCGACGAGGAGGCCCACCGCCGCCGCGGTGACCGGCTTCGAGACGCTGCCGATGCGGAACCGCGTGAGCGGCGTGACCGGGACGCGCTGCTCGAGATCCGCCCAGCCGATCCCTTCGCTCCACAGGATCCGCCCCTCGCGCATCACGGTGATCGACACGCCGGGAATGCCGACCTTGCCGATCGAATCGTGAATGAGCGCACGGGCCCGCGCGATCGTCGCCTCGATGCGAGCGGCGTTCCCGGCGACCTGCTGGGCGTCGGCCGGCGCGCCCGGCGCCGCCGCGAGCAGCAGGGCGAGCGTGACGGTGGACAGGCGGGTCATTGCGGTCGACGCTCCTCCATGATCGCCAGCGGATTGCCTTCGGAGTCCCGGAACACCCCGATCCAGAGCTCGTAGTCCTCGGCCCGGTGCACCACTTGCGGCGCGCTCTCGAAGGCGGCGCCGCGCCGCGCAAGGTCACTGTGGACGGCGTGGATGTCGGTCACGGTGAAGTACAGGATGGACGATGGATGATCGAACGGTGGCTCGGCGGGGCCGAGCATCAGGCGGGTGGACCCGGCGGCGAAGAAGGCGAGCGGGGGCGCCTCGAACAGGAGCGGAAGGCGCAGCACGTCCCGATAGAACGCCGTCGCGCGCGGTGTGTCGAGCGCGCGGATGGCGATCTGGCCGATGCCGGAGAGCGGTCCGCGCCCCACGCCTAGAATGAGGCGTTCTTCGGAGGTGTCTTCCGGTTGGGACGCGCCGGGCCCGGGCTGGCGCGTGAGCCGCCCGCCGGCACGGAGCGCGCAAGGAGCCGCCCGAGGTCCGGGCGCGGCGAGTCCCACTCGTCCTCGCGGCAGGTCACGATGCGCGATTGCAGCGCCGAGCGGACCACGATGGCGATGTACGCGTCGTCGTCGCTGCGGCGCACCTGCCGCCGCCGCGTGAACGTCCACTCCTCTCCGCGGTCGTCGGTGAACGAGCGGCGGTCTTCTCCGAGATCGTCGGGTCCGGTGGCCATGTCAGGGCTCCTGGGCCTTGAAGAAAGGGTTCTCGATCACGCCGAGCAGGTTGCCGAACGGGTCCCGCACCGTGGCAACGCGAATCCCGCCGCCGACATCCTCGACCGGCTCGACGCCCACGGCGCCGAGCTCGAGCAGGCGCGCGTGCGCGCTGTCCGCACTGGTCACGCCCCAGTAGGCGACGCCGGCCTCGGGACGCACCGCCGGCGCGCTGTCGTCGGGAACGATCCCGAGCTCATAGCCTCCGACATTGAACCCCACGTAGAACGGCTCGTCGAAATACGGTGCGATCCCGAGAACGCGCGCGTACCAGTCGCGTGCCGCGCCGAGGTCCCGCGCCGTGTACTTCGCCGTGCGCAGGCCGAGGAAGGCCGCACGCGGCGTGGAGCTGGTATCGCTCATTCCGGAGGCTCCTTCCCTGGAACCGGCGGCAGGACCGGGCCCGGCGCAGGCCGCGAGCGCCACCGCCAGCGCTCCGAGCCCTACGGTGCGTCGGGACATGAAGTTTTCAGCGGCAGCCCGTCCTCGAGCCGGAAGAATTCGACGCACATTCGGCCTTCGCGGGTGATCGGCCGACGGCCGACGCCGTTGGTGGCGAAGAACTCGCGGATGGTCGTGGCACCATCGTCGTTCCAGTCCATCTCCTCCCAGGCATACCCCGCCCGCCAGGCCGAGACGGCGAGCCAGCCGTAGTAGAGGACGACGAACAGGAGCGGCGTGAGCACCACGCTGGTCAACATCCGGCGAACCGGGTGTCCCCGACGGCGCATGCCCGCTCTCCTCGCCCGCAGCCCCGGCAACCGCAGCCGCCGGGGCGATGATCCTGGATGTCTCGAACGTCGGTCCGGACCGGCGGTTGCGCAAGTCCGGACCGGAAGTGCGCTATCTGGGAGGATTGGCGGCGGACCAGGCGCGGGAGAATTCGTCGAGCATGGTGCGCAGCGCCTCTCGCACCTCGCTGCCGAGTCCGCCTGGCTCCACGACGCGGAGCCGGACCGGCGCCTGCCAGGTCGTGGCGTAGAGCCGGGCGTCGGGAGTCCGGTCGATGGTGACTGGCTGCATCACCTCGAGCTCGACGTAGGCGGCATACCAGTTCCGCGTGGGATTCGTCGCGGCGAACGCGTTCACGTACACCACGCCGCCGGCCGAATCCCGCGCCCCGGGGGGCACGAGCGAGATGCCGAGCTTCTGCACGGCGTCTTCCGCCTGATGGCGCAGGGCGACGGTGTCGACGCCCGCCGCCACGGCTTCCGCCGACGTGCGCTCCACGAGCACCGTGACGCTTCGAAGCCCCTCGAGTGCCTGGGGCTCCCGCCCCTGCGCCGCCAGGGGCGCGGACATGAATGCCAGTGAGAGGAGCGCGAGCGGAGTTGCGATTCGGCAGGGCATTGCCACACGAGCCTCCTGGTCGGGGTGGATGAAACGCCTCCAAGATGGCCGGTGAAGGGCCCGGCGGGCCGGAACGCCGCTCACTTCGGCGGCGTGACGCGGGCTCGCCAGCCGCCCGGACTACTGGGGTGCATCGACCTGGAGCATGACGCGGTAGGCATCCCGGGGGGTGGGGGACGCAGCGCGGGGCGCGGGGAGAACGGCGACGAGACGGACCGCGTGGCGTCCGACGGTATCCGCCACGGCGCCTTCGCGCGTGCTGAGCCGGAACTCTTCACGCATCCCGCCGTGATCCACCGTGAGCCGGACCGTGGCGCGTCCCGCCTGGACACAGACGGCGTCAATGGGGCAGCGGGAATCCTCGAGGACCTCCGCGAAGGTCACCGCCGGCCCGCCGGCGACGCGCACCGTGACCCCGAGCGGCACCTCGAATTCGGCGCCGGCGGGGACCAGCTGCGACTGGGGGCGGGCGCACCCGAAGGCAGCACCCGCCCCCACGACGAGCAGCCACAGCCGCACCCTAGAACTCGCGCTTCTTCATCTCGTCGAAGAACGAGCGAAGGTCCTTGTCGTCGTCGGGCTTGCGCCGGAGCGTGCTGTCGTAGCGCGCGGCCTTCTCGTCCTTCGGCTTCACCTCGCGCTCCGCGTTCTTCCGCGCCAGCCTCGCGAGACGTTCGTCGTCTCTCTTCGACATGGAGCTACTCCAGGCCCATCCCGCCGCCCATGCTCCCACCCATGCCGCCGCCGCTCATGCCGCCTGCGCCGCCGCCCATGAGCGAGCGCCAGGTGAGCTCGGTGCCCTTCCGTCCGCCCTTCGGGGTGATCTTGAGCCCCTCGGGCGACATGATCACGGTGTAGAGCTGGCCGTCGATCTCAAGCTCCCGCTTGATGGCCTTGTCGAGCTTCGTTGCCATAGGTTCTCCTCTGATGGGCCAGCCGCAGCTGGGTGAGGTGTGTCGCGTGCCTGCGCTACGCGTGGTCGACGATCGTGGTCGCGCCCTTCCGGTGTGCGCAGTGCGCGCAGCAGTAGAACGTTCCGTTCGCCTCGATGCCGTGGCCGATGATGCGGCAGCCGCAATGGTCGCATACCGGCGCGAGCCGGTGGATCGCGCATTCGAAGCTGTCGAATATGTGGGTCTTTCCTGCGGTCACAACCTCGAACGAGAGGTAATAATCATTCCCGCAGACTTCGCACGTTGCCATGAGGACCTCCCTGCCGGGGCCGGGCCCCGCGCCCGGCCGGATAACAACAGTGGCCGGGTCGGCGGGATTTTGCCAGCGCCCTAGGGGGCCCGCATTCCGGGGCAGTCATCCGCGCCCGGCGGATCGGACGGCCCGAACTTCGTGCGCAGGACCTGTGGCGGCCCGCTTTCCGCGAGGATCATGACGTACAGGTTGGCGTAGGCCGCGTCGCAGATGTCCGGCAGCGGCCCCGCGCCGAGTGCGGTCATGATGGCGGGAATCGTATTGCTGTGGCCCACCACGAGCACGGTGCCGCCGGCATGCCGGCTCCGGATGCGATCCGCCACGGCGCGTGCATGGACCGGGGCGCCTCCCGCGATCGACACCGTGTCCGGCACGATCCCGCCGAGCGCCGGTGCGGCAGTCTGCTGGGTCCGGCGGCGCTCGGATACGATCGCCCCCGTAAGGCGGGTGTCGCGGAGGGCCGCCGCCAGCGCCGTGGCGCGCTGCCGCCCCCGCTCGCTCAGCGGCGGGTCGGTCTCGGTCTCGCTCGCCTTCTCCGCATGGCGCGCGAGGATCACGACCGTCTTCGATCCTGCCGCGGGTGCGGCGCCCTGTGCCGCGGCGCAGCCGGGGGTGAACGCCAGGAGGAGTGCCAGTGCGCGTCGCTTCATTCCAGTGTGCGGTCTCCGGTTCGAGGGGGCGGGCGATAACGCTCGTGCAGCAGGCCGGCGATTCCGCCGCCGATCGCGCCGAGGAGAAGAGGGCCGATCTGCAGGAGCATCAGCGCCACCGTGCCGATCCCCGCCACGACGCCCCACACCATGAAGTCGGTGAGATACACTGCGGCGCCAGCAGCCAGCAGGCCCATCAGCAGCGCGGGCAGGAAGACGGCAATGACCGCGCGGCCCACGGTGCCGGCCTTGTATCCGCCCACGAGGCCCGCGATCAGCGGGCCGATCCCGGGGAGCCAGAAAAGGAGGAGCGAAAGCCCTCCCATCCAGTTCATCGCCGAAACGAGGCGGCGGCCGCCGGATTTCAGCCGGACCCCCTTCGCGCCAGGAGGAATGCGGCGCCAAGCAGCGCCGCGATCCCGATCTCGATGGCCGCGTCGGCAAGATAGATGGGGGAGATGCGGCCCGTGAGCGCATACCGGAGGTCGATCGCGGCGAAGGACAGCGCGCTCAGGATCGCGAGCGTGCGCACCTCGGCGGTCCAGCGCCGGTGGCGCACGGCTACGCCGAGTGTCACGCCGATCGTCGCCGCGAGCAGGCCGACCATCTTCACGAGCCAGTCGTCCACCTTGGGTCCCGTGATGGCCTCGAAGGAGCCCAGGTGCACGATCGGCCAGAGCCCGGTGACGACGTAGTACACGGACTGGCCCTGGAGCACGAACCGCGCGACCGGCGGCGGCGCACCGCCGCCGGCTTCAGCGTCCCGGGGCGACACGCGGAGGGGGCGACTGCCAGAGCACCTGCACGATCATCCACCGGCCGTCGTATTTCGCGAGCAGGAGGTAGTCCGTGCCCCACCAGGCCGTGAGCTTGGCCGCCGCGGTCTGGTCCTGCACGTCGAGCAGCTCGATGTCCTTGGGGGCGCTCGAGGGCGCCGGCCGGTTGTTTCGCCTGACGCTGTTCGCGTAGGCGTTCATTTCCGCGAACGACATCGGCTCGCCACGATATCGCGCCGAGTCGCGCGGCACGAAGAAGCCGTACTTGACGACTTCGGGCCGTACGCTGCGAACCAGTCGCGCCGAATCCCCCTGATAGAATCCCTCGACATAATCCAGCACGGCCGCGCGCACGGCCGCGCTGTCCGCTCCGCCCTGGGCGGCGGCGGGCGCCGGCACCGAGGCCAGAATCGCCATCACCAGGTAACGCATGCCGCCTCCTTCCGCATCCGGAAGCGCGTCTCGGCGCCGCTCATGCGCCGGCGCCGACGACGATCCGCTCCTTGAGCACCCACACCTTCGTGGCAAAGAACAGCCGGATCATGAAGGCATGATCGTCGGCCGGGATCAGGATCACCAGTGAATTACCGTCGGTGCCCTTCGTGGGTTTCACGGCTTCCTTGCGCCGCATCCGTCCCTGGAGCGGCGCAAACCAGGCGGGAAGCTCGTCGCGCTCGTCGGTCCGGACGACACTCTTCGATTTTTCGCCGGTGGCGTCGGCCAGCGCCACCTGGCAGTACCACTTGCCGCGTGCCGCCCCGCGCGTGGCCCGGGAAAAGGTGAGCGACCGGTCGGGCAGCTCCGCCCACGCCTTGACGGCCGGTGCTGCTCTCGGTCGCACTTCGACCCGGGCGCCCCGCTCCGCCGGGACCCGCACGATGAACTCCCAGACGTTGCGGCTCGGAAAGTTGCCGTCGACGACGAGGTAGCTGAATTCGGTGCCGCGAACGGCGTCTCCGGCGAAGGTCCAGGAGCTGTCCCGGCTCCCGGTCGGCTCAACGGTAACCTTCTCGAGCTGGTAGCGCTTCCGGGCTTTCATGCGGCTCCCTCCTCGATGAATATGACAAGCATACTTGACATATTGTCTGCCGAGCTTTACACTTGGATGGCCGCTAAGGCCTTCTGAAGGCGTCACCGTCACGGGAGGATCGCATGACCGCCGCGCGCTCCATCGATCGGCTCACCGCCAGCCCCATCGTCCCCGGCGTGATCTGGGGCGTTACCTACATCGCCGCCCGCTTTGCGCTCGGGCTGGAGCTGCCGGCGCGGGTCCGGCTGGTCATCGCCGTGGCCCCGGTGCTGCCCTTCCTGGTGGCGCTCGTCGCCGCCATACGCGGCATCCGGTCGCTGGACGAGCTGCACCGGCGCGTCCATCTCGAAGCCCTGGTCTTGGCCTTTCCGCTCACGCTCCTCTTCATCATGACGCTCGGCCTGCTCGAGCTCGCCATCGGCCTGTCGGCGGACGACTGGAGCTACCGCCACATCCTGCCGTTCCTCGTGATGTTCTACGCCTTCGGGCTCTGGCGCGCGTGGAAGCGCTATCTGTGAAGAACCGGCTTCGCGTGCTGCGCGCAGAGCGCGAATGGTCCCAGGCGGAACTGGCGGAACGGCTCGCAGTCTCGCGACAGACGGTGAATGCCGTCGAGACCGGGCGCTACGAACCGAGTCTGGGCCTCGCCTTCAGGATCGCCCGGCTCTTCGGGGTATCGATCGAAGAGATCTTCGAGCCGGACGAGTCGACCGCCCGCTGAGCCGGTCGATCACGCGGTGCGGCGCGCTTCCCGCCCTGCCGGAGCATCGCTCCGCGGATGTTGCCAGCCTGCAATCCGGAGGAAGATCCAGAGTCCGACCAGCGCGGCGACGGGCAGCGCGACCAGGCCTGTCCCGACCATGACGAGGCCGGCGCCGGACTCCTCGAGCGGCGCCACCGCGAGCGCGGGCGCGAGCCATCCGATGGCCCACACGATGACCGCCGACAGCAGGGCGGCTCCCTGCCAGGTTCGGGTGCGAGCCAGGAGGACCATGCCGAGCCCGACGAGCGCTGCGCCGTAAAGCGCGCTCGCGGGCACGCTCATGCGCCAGCCGCCGGAGGCGCCGGGATCTCGCGCCAGCCGGTCGGCCGCGACGAGCACGGCGGACGCCGCCGTCGCTCCAACGATCCATGCGAGCCAGCTCGGACGACGCGCCATGCAGGGCTCCCGGGCAGGGGAAGTTCGTTCAGCTTATCGCAGCTGACCGTGCCGCGACAGGTTCCGGCGCGTCGGGCTCATCCCGCACCGAGCAGCAGCGCGGCCACCAGCAGCACCGCGATGCTCGCCCAGCTGAGCAGCACGCGCCGGCGGTGGCGGAGGCCGTCCGGTGTGAGACGATCCGGCGCCCAGGTCACCGAAAAGGCGCTGGTACCCGGCTTCCGGTGCCGCACCATCTGGACATACTCCCAGACACCGTGCAGCCACAGCGCGACCATCGCGGCGCCGAGCGCCTTGAGCAGCGTTTCGTTCATCGGGGCCTGTGTGATGCAGGTCCTTTCGGCAGGGCGGCGCCGCCGCCGGAGTCGAGAGACGCGCCGCGCGGACCGTGCGGCCGCCTCTCCCGCTCAGGAGCCGACGATGGCCACCCTCGCACGCCTCTGTCTCGCAATCCTGCTCGTGCTGCTGCCCGCCTGCGCCTCGACGACCGGAGACCCGGCCGGGCAGCCCGCGCCTCCGCCCGAAGGCCAGAACGCCCGGCTCGACGTCAGCAACCGCTCGTCGTTCGACATGGACGTATTCGCCATCCGGAGCGGGCAGCGCATCCGCCTGGGAACCGCGCCCGGCGGCGAGACGTCGCGCTTTACGCTTTCCCCCGGCGTGATCGTCGGCGGCGGCTCGGTCTACTTCGAGGCCGTCCCCGCCCGCCGGGTCGGCGTGGACAGCGGCGGCACCGTGCGAACCGACAATGCCCAGGTGCGCGCGGGCGACGTCATCTCCCTCGACGTACCGCCCCAGTAGGTCTCAGGGAACGAGCAGGCGCACGCCGGCCCGCGTCAGGGACTGCCAGTCGCTGCCCGACGCGGCGCCCCGCGTCCGGTTGATCGTGTTGGTGGCGGCGATTACCGCCGTGCCGCTCGCCGGGTCGAGGGACAGGAACGAGCGGAAGCCCGCCTGCTGCCCGGTGTGGCCGACGATCTTCCTCCCGTCGAGGTCGAGAAGAAAGAAGCTCAGCCCCATCGACTCCGGGCCTTCGACCGGCACGACGGTCCGCCACATTTCCTCGAGCGTTGCGCGCGCGAGCACACCGTCGTAGGTGGCTCGGCGCGATGCATCCCCCCCGGTCTCCCCGAGCAGGAACGCCGCATAGGCGGCCAGGTCCCCGAGCGGCGCGTTCCAGCCCCCATTCGGGATCGTGATGCCCGGATCGAAGTCCCGGCCGATCGCCTCGGTGCGGCTGCCGGCCGTGCTGTCCCGGCGGATGACATAGCTGTTCGACCGGTGTGCGGCGAGGTGATACGGGGTGGCGCCGAAATAGCTCCGCGTGAGTCCGAGCGGGGTCCAGATGTTCTTCTGGACGTAGGACTGGTACGGATCGCCGGTGATGCTCTCGATGACGCGGGCGAGGTAGATGAACGCGGGATTGCTGTATCCGTACCGGCTGCCGGGTGCGAACCGCACCTCCTGGTACGGCATCATCGCGACGAGCTGCTCCCATCGCGTCGGCTCGAACGGCTCCCACGCCCGGCCCTCCCCATACGGCCAGGTCGGGTCCTGGTACCCGGCGCTGTGCGAGAGCAGCATGCGCACCGTGATCGCATCATTGCTGCCGAACGGGTTGTGCAGCTGCCGGAGCTCGGGCACCCAGCGCGTGATCGGGTCGTCGAGCGAGAGGAGTCCGCGGTCGCGGAGCTGCATGATGCCGATTGCGGTCAGCGTTTTCGTGATCGAGCCCCAGTGATAGATCGTCGCCGAATCCGCCGCCTGTCCGGCGGCGCGGTCCGCCTCCCCCACGTGGTGCCATGCAGCCGGCCGTCCATCACGCACGAGCACCGCGCCGCCGCCGAGCACGCCCTCTTCCGCCACGAAGCGGTCGAACGCCCGCGTGAAATCGGCCCAGCGCGCGGGTGTCCCCTGCCCCTGTGCCGGCGCGGGAATCGCGAGGCCGGATGCGCAGGCCATCGCCAGCCACACGGCCCCGGGCATGGAACGCCGGCGGCGCGCAGGCCTCGGCGGCCGGGTGCGCACGGTGTGCATCGCATGACCGAAGTCGGAGAGGAGCAGGTCGGTCGGCGTCATGATCGGTTCCGGCCGTCGGGGGGAGCTTCCGGCAGCTCGCCGGCGTCGTAGCCGGCCGGCCGGAAGACGAGGTCAAAGGCGAGGAAGAGCGTCTTGGAGACAGGATAGAAGAGGACCGGCATCAGGAGCATGAGCGCGGCGCCGGTCCACGTCAGGATCTCCCAGGGAGGATCCGGCCAGAGCAGCACGAGGACTGCCACGAAGACGGCGGCAAAGACGAGCTCCGCCACGATGATGTTGAACATGTAGGCCCCGACCACATACCCCTCTTCCTTGCGCTCGAGGGCCAGGCCGCAGGTCGGGCAGGTCGGGCCCATGTGAACCCAGGAGCGGAAGAGTCCCCCGCCGCCACAATTGGGGCAGCGGCGCCGGAGCGCCCGCCAGATCATGCGGGCCACCTCGCGGGTGCGCGGCCGGCGCCAGCCAGTCACGTGGGGTCCGGCTGGCCGCGCGGTCTCTGCGCCGCATGAAAGGCCAGCGCGCCCATCCACGCGGCAACGAGGATCAGGCCCAGTGCGGCCCGGCCTTCCTGGATCAGCGGGGTCGTCGCCTCGAACTCGCGTACCAGCTCCGCGAGGGGCACGTGCCCTGCCATCTGCGGCAGGAGGCGGGCGGCCCACACCACGGCGATGATGCCGACTCCCACCGGCAGCCAGCGCGGCAGCCGGTCGGCCGCGCCGGCAAACGCGGTGACCGCGGCCGCACCATAGATGCCCATCCACGCGATCGGATCGGGATCGTTGTACAGGGAAAGCGCCGCCACGAGGAAGAGCACGCCCATGACGGCGGAGACGGTGCGAAGCGCGGCGGTACGAACCAGCATGTCAGCAGCTCATTCCGTGCCGACCGCCGCGATGGCCTGCACCTCGATGAGGCAACCCGGCCTGAGCTCCGGCACGGGCACGATGGCCCGCGCCGGCCGGTGTGCGCCCAGCACGTCCGCATACACCCGGTTGACCCCGGACCAGTGCGCGCGGCTCGTGACGAACACGGTGACGGAGACGAGCCGGTCGAGCCCGCTCCCCGCGGCGCGGAGAATGGCCTCGACGTTGCGAAGCACCTGGCGGGTCTGCGCTTCGATGTCGTCCGCCGCGCCGACGACCTGGCCCGTCGCCGGATCGAGCGGGAGCTGCCCCGCCACGAAGACGAGCCCTCCGGCGACGACGGCCTGCGAATAGTGGCCTGCGGGTCCGGGCGCGTCGCGGGTGGCCACCGGCTCGATCGTCATTCGCGCGTCCCGTCGAGCGAACGCACGAGCTCGCTCGCCGCGTCGGCACCTCGCCGCAGGTCGAGCGCCGCGGGCGCGCCGATCCGCAGCCAGGCCGCGCGCTCCCGACGCTCGAGTGCCTCCGGTCGCGGGTGCAGGAAGAGCCCCGTCACGTCGAGCGTGTCGATGGCCACCGCGCCCTCGAGATCGCCGATCTCGCGGATGCGCCCGTCCTCCCGAGCCACCGCATCCTCATAGTTCACCGCCACGTCCACCCGCAACGGGGGCTGGCCCGGCAGCACGAGCTGCCCCCCGCGAATGAGGAGGTCGCTCGCGCCACCCGTGTTGAACGGCAGCGAGTCGTAGACCGCGGGGTCGGCCGCTTCGTACCGGCGCGTGGCGATCGCGTCGAGCGCGCCGAGAATCGCCGGGACGTGCAGCGCGCGCAGGCGCTGTTTCTGCGGATCGCCGGGGAGGGCGCCGCTCTCGATCAGGACCGTGCTCGCGCCCCACGTCTGCATCAGGTCGCCGAAGGCGCGCGGATTGAACGTATCGTCGTACTTCGCCAGGCGCCCGCGGAGCTCGGGCTCGAGGATCGTGGCGATCTCGGCCGCGACGAGCCGCGCGCGGCGGCGCACGTCGTTGTAGCTCCGCTCGGCATCGTAGGCCGGCGCCAGCAGCGCGATGGCCGCCTGCTCTCCCGTCCGTCCGACGCGGGTCCGTGCGCTCTGGTCGTGGAGATTGAAGGCAAAGTGCGGCTCCAGGCGGTCGCGGATGGACTTGAGCGCCTGCGCTTCGGGCGTCGCGCGCCGGCGCCCGTCGCGGTTCACATCCACGCCGGCGGCATTCTCCCGCTGAAAGAGCTCGGCACCGTCGGGATTGAGCATCGGCACGAAGACGATCGTGAGCGCGCGGCGCAGTCCTTCCCGCAGCGGATGGCCCTCCGCCTCGGCGAGGAAGCGGAAGATGTCGGCGAGCGCCATGGTGGCCGTTGCCTCGTCGCCATGCATCTGGGACCAGAGCAGCACGGTCACGGGCCCGGTGCCGAACGTGACCGCCCGGATTTCCCGGCCGTGAATGGAGCGTCCGATCGTCTCGCTGCGAAACGCCTTCGAAGCGAGTGACGGGGCCACGGCCTCCCAGAACTGTGCGTGCGTGAAGCGCCGCTGGGAGATCGCGCCGACGCGGTAGCGGTCGGCGATCGCGAGACCGGCTTCGAGAACCGAGCCCGAAGCCTCTGCGCGCCGCGGGGCGCTGGCCTGCGCGGCGAGGGGCGACGCGGTCAGCGAGGACACGATGGCCAGCGCCGCGGCATGGAGCGAACGGGTCCGCATGACGACTCCCGAATCAGGGCGAGGGAAACGCGCTCAGCTCGCAAGAATGTACGCGCAGCCCGCTTCCTGCGCCCTCAGGGCCGCGAAGATGCCCGACGGCTGCAGGACGACGCCCGGAATCAGGTGGGCCTCCGCCCGTTCGATCGCCGCCTCACGAGTGAGCTTCTCGGCCTGCCGATACTTCCAGACCGCAGCCTGGAAGGCAAGGTCGCAGGCGAGCACGATGCCGCCGGAAGCCATGAACCCCTCGAGACTGTACGCAGCGTACTTCTCGGGGGTACCCGGAGGCAGGATTCGGAAGGGGTTGACCGTCGCCCACTTCTTCGTCTGCTGGTCCTTCACCTTCTCTTCCTTGCCGATCCGGAACTGGGCCCAGTAACCGTCGTCCATGGCCATCGCGATGGCGCCGTGGCGAATCACCAGCACCGACGACATCTCGGCTGGCTCGACGCCGTACACCTCCTTGTATTGATCCCGCCACAGATTGGCCCGCCAGAGTGCGGCGCCCTCGGATAGCTCAGGCGAATCAAACACCGCCCGGTACTTCCCCCCGATCCGGTCCACCCACCGCATATCCCAGGTGTCGTCGAGCGGCCGCAACGGGCGTGCGGGAGCTTCGAGCGCGGTGAGCGGCGCCGCGGCGCTCGCCAGGGCGCCTGCGCCAACCCAGCCGAGGAATGCGCGGCGTGGTGTCGACATGATCGGGTTCTCCAGAGGAAGCGAACGGAGGTGACGGACGGGACCACCGGCCGTATGTGTCGGCCGGTCCCGCCGTTTCTCAATTCTAACGCCGATTCGGGCCGCGGCTATCGCCGGCACGCGCGGCCGGGTCCGGCTGCGTCGTCCGCTCGGCAAACTCCTGGGGCTGCGGCCGGCTGCGGTTCCGCCGGGTGAAGACCCGGGTGAACTCGGCGCCGAGCAGCACGACCTGCGAGGTGTAATAGACCCACAGCATGAGGACGACGACCGAGCCGGCCGCCCCGTAACTCGAGGCCGTGGCGCTCTCTCCGAGGTACAACCCGATCAGCTGCTTCCCTGCCGTGAAGAAGAGCGCCGTCACGGCGCCACCCAGCCACACATCCCGCCAGCGCAGCTCGACATCCGGCAGGTACTTGAAGAGGAGTGCAAAGAGGATGGCGACGACCGCGAACCCGAGGACGGCGTTGACGGCCACCCAGATGGCGGGTATCCCCGGCGCGCGTCCGAGAAGATCCCCCAGCGCCGCGAGCGCCGCGCTGACCGCGAGCGAAACGAGGAGGAGGAATCCGATGGCCACCACGATCCCGAATGACCGCAGCCGGTCCAGCAGGAGTGCCCGGACCGAGACGCCCGGCTTCGGCTGCACCCGCCAGACACGGTTGAGCGCGTACTGGAGCTCGAGGAACGCGCCGGTCGCGGCCAGGAGAAACGTGACCCCGCCGAGTATTGTGGCCAGCGTGCCGCCCGATTGCCGCCGCGCTCCCTGCAGGAGGGTCTGCACCGCCGCCGCCCCGTCAGGGCCCACGAGGTGGTCCAGCTCGGCCACGATCTGCCCGCGCACCGCCTCCTCGCCGAAGGCAAACCCGGCGATCGCGATCACCACGAGGAGAATCGGCGCCAGAGAGAAGAGCGTGTAATACGCGAGCGAGGCGCCGAGCCGCGGCGCGCCGTCGGCCAGCCACGCGCTGATGGCGGTCCCGAACATCCGGATGATCGACGGCACTCGCATCCGCAATGTGTACGGCCTGGAAGGCCCGGATCCAGTGCGCCCGAATCACGTTGGTTGGTGACAGTCATCACCGGAACGCCCCGTGCGCGGCGATAGAATGCGAAATGCGCGGCGCAGAGCCGGCGAAACGCAGGATTCGGACGGAAGGAGCAGCATGGACACTCAGCAGGCAGTGCTCGACCGCCCCATGCCCGGCTATCAGGGCAGCAGCACGGAGGGGCAGGACTGGACTGACAGAGACGGCTACGTACCGGAAGGCACTGGGAGCAACGGCTCCGCGGAACGGCCCGACGGCCTTGCCCGAGCGCTCGGGATCTTCAGCCTCGGGCTTGGCGTCACGCAGCTCGTGGCCCCCCGCGCGCTGGGGCGGATGATCGGGGTGGGGGAACATCCCGCGCTGATGCGCGGGCTGGGCATGCGGGAGATCACCAGCGGTGTCGGGATCCTCTCGAACGATCGCCCGGCGGAGTGGCTCTGGTCGCGGGTAGCGGGCGACGTCATGGACCTGGCGCTCCTGGGCCGCGCGCTCGACGACGAGGAAGGAGACCGCGGGCGCATTCTGGGCGCAGCGGCGGCCGTGGCGGGGGCGCTCCTCATCGACGCCTATGCCGCCCAGCGGATGAGTCGCAATCCCGCGACCGGTGCTGCACGCGAGCGGGAGTCCGGCATCCGGATACAGCACGCCATCACGATCGGCCGCCCCGCGCAGGAGCTGTACGATTTCTGGCGCGACTTCGCGAATCTGCCGCAGATCATGGACCACCTCGAGTCGGTCGAGGTGCTCGGCGGCAACCGCTCGCGCTGGAAGGTGAAGGGACCGGCCGGCTCGACCGTGGAATGGGATGCGGAGATCACCGAGGATCGCCCGGGGGAGCTCATCGCCTGGCGCTCGCTCGAGGGCGCGGACGTGGACAACGTCGGCACCGTGCGCTTCATCCCCATGCCGGACGACCGCGGCACGGTGGTGAAGATCGACCTGGCCTACGACCCGCCGGCCGGCCGCATGGGCGCGGCCGTGGCAAAGCTCTTCCGCCGCGGCCCCGAACAGGAGATCCGCAGCGATCTCCGGCCGTTCAAGCAGCTGATGGAAACCGGAGAGATCACGACGACACGCGGTCAGTCTTCGGGTCGGCGGTCGCCGATCGGGAAGCTCACCGAGTCCATGGATCGGTGAGGAGACTGCGATGAAAGCCAACTGCTGGACCGGAAAGAAGAGCGTCGAGATCGAGGACGTGCCCGATCCGACGATCCTGAATCCGCGCGATGCCATCGTGCGCATCACGGCGACCGCGATCTGCGGATCCGATCTCCATCTCTACAACGGATTCATGCCCGGCATGGCGCGGGGCGACATCATCGGCCACGAGTTCATGGGCGAGATCGTCGAGACCGGCCGCGCCGTGAAGAACCTGAAGGTGGGAGACCGCGTCGTCGTGCCGTTCCCGATCTCCTGCGGCAACTGCTATTTCTGCCAGAAGGACCTCTTCTCGCTCTGCGAGAACTCGAACCCCAACGCCGCCGCGGCGGAGAAGCTGTGGGGACAGTCGCCGGCCGGGATCTTCGGGTATTCGCACATCCTCGGCGGCTACGCGGGCGGGCAGGCGGAGTATGCCCGCGTCCCCTATGCCGACGTCGGACCGATCAAGGTGGACGGGCTGACCGACGAGCAGGCCCTCTTCCTGTCGGACATCCTGCCGACCGGATGGATGGCCGCGGAAAACTGCGACATCGAGCCGGGCGATACGGTGGCGGTCTGGGGCTGCGGACCGGTGGGCCAGTTCGCCATCGTGAGTGCGTTCCTCCTCGGGGCCGGCCGCGTCATCGCGATCGACCGGTTCGCCTACCGGCTCGAGATCGCGCGCCGGCATACCCGCGCGGAGACGCTCAACTACGAGGAGGTCGGCGACCTCTCCGAGGCATTGAAGGAGCTGACGGGGGGCCGCGGGCCCGATCGCTGCATCGATGCGGTCGGGCTGGAGGCGCACTCGCCCGGGCTGCACGGGGCCTACGATCGCGCCAAGCAGGCATTCCGGCTCGAATCGGACCGGCCGAGTGCCCTGCGCGAGGCCATCATGAACTGCCGGAGCGGGGGCACGGTGTCGGTGCCCGGCGTGTACGGGGGCCTGCTGGACAAGTTTCCATTCGGGACGATCGTCAACCGGTCGCTCACGATCCGGTCAGGCCAGACGCACGTGCAGCGCTACATGCGCCCCCTCCTCGAGCGGATCCAGGCCGGGGAGATCGACCCGACGTTCATCATCACGCATCGTTTCTCGCTCGACGAAGCGCCGCACGGCTTCGAAATCTTCAACAACAAACAGGACGAGTGCCTGAAGGTCGTGCTCACGCCACGACACTGATCCTCGGCACGCGCCCGGAGGGATATACCATGTTCGGATTCGGCAATCGCCGCGGATCGCGCCGCGGCTTCGGCACCACGGGTGGAGGGAACCACATGCTGCGGAACGCCGCGCTCGCAGGCCTCGGCATGATGGCGTACCGGTGGTTCAGGAACCGCCAGGCTTCGTCGGCGCACCGCACCACGAGCACGGCGCACGGCACCGCGCAGGCCACCGAGCCGAAGGACGTGTGGTGATCGCTCCGCCGTAAAGGGATGGACCGATCGATCACCCATCGGAGGGGCGGTGCATGCGCCGCCCCTCCGATGGTCTACCCGCCCTCGAGGCTTCGGGCGCGCCCGCCCGATCCGCCGCCCACGCCCACGCCACCAGCAACCACATCGACAGCGTCACCCACGCCACCGCAGCTGCGCTCGGCGGGGGAGACCCGAAGACATTCATGAGATAGATCACGAGCAGGAAGGCGACGAGACTCCACGCCGCGACTCGGCGCCGTGGCCGCACGCCGGCCACCCGAAGCCAGCCCCACACGCCTGCGGCGAAGAGCAGCAGCTCGAGCGCCATTGTCGCCGGCACGGAGTTCCAGAGCCCCAGGCCGACGCGCGCGTCGTTCCATGGTGCGAGCTGAAGATCAGGCCGATGCGTCAGCGCGTCGAGCAGCCAATGGCTCATCACGAGCCCGGCGACGAGGCCGGCGCCCCGGCCATCGCGCCGCAGCAGCCACCAGAGAAGCCCCCCGGCCATGGCCCATCCGAGCGTGGCGACGAGGCTGTGACTGACCGGATACGCGTCGAAGCGCAGCGGCGTGAAGGCGGTGTCCCCCGGCGCCACCGACACGCGCTCGACGCCGAGCAGGAGGAGGACCGGCCAGAGCAGGTCGGGCCACTGCGCGGCGGCGAAGAGCGTCCCGAGCGACATCGCCGGTCCCGCCCGTTTCGCCGCCATGGCCACCGCGAAATGTCCGAGGAACATCGCTCAGCCCGGCTCGGATTCGATCGTGCGGTGCACGTCGAACTCCCAGCGCAGCTGCTTGTCGAGCTCCGCGGCCACCTCGTCCCAGGTGGGCCGCGCGCACTGCGCCATCAGGAGCGCGATCGCCTCCACTACCGTCCGCCAGTCGAACGCGTCCACGAAGAGATGGCCGCGGCCCCAGAGCGGGCCGGTCCGGCGGAGGTAGCCCGGCGTCACGACGAGGAAGCTGAATGCCTCCGGGGCCCCGTCGCCGCGCGGTCCGATGAGGGCCTGGAACCGCACGGCGCAGTCCGACGGATCCGCCGGCAGCGCCGGAGGGACCAGGTCGGGGCTCTGGATGTCGCGCAGCTCGGGAAAGATCATTCCTCGTATTCGTCCGATCCCTGTACCCAGAGGAACGACTGGATGTCGATCATGTCGCGCGGGCGGAGGTCGGCCAGGTCGCGTCGCACCAGGCGCGCAAAGTCGAGCAGGCGATCGTACGCCTCGGCGCTCGGGCGCGAAGTATAGCCGAAGTCGACGCCGTACTCACGCGCGGCTGCGCGCGTCACCATGGGCTTGAGAAAGAAATGCCGCGCCGGCTGCGCGATGAAGCCGAACACCGTCGCGAGCGGCCACGTCAGGACCCGTGTCTGGCGGCGCGGCAGTTGCGCGATCACACCACACCAGGCGTCGAAGCGCGCGCTCGCATCACCAGGCCCGTGGAGGAACGCCAGCAGGCCGCGTGCAAACTGCTCCGCCCCGGCGCGCGCGCGCACGGCGTCGCGGAGCGCCATCTTCTCGAACGAGAACAGGAGATTGGTGCGCGACTCGACCCGCACCGCGCGCAGCGCGATTTCCTCGAAGCGCTCCTGTTCGATCAGCTCGCGGAACTCGGCCTCGCCCAGCACGCTCGTCCAGTGCTCGTGCGCGGCCCATTTGTAATCCCGCTCCCAGTCCAGGTAGGTCTCGTCACGAAAACCGCCGGGAAAGAACCGCAGGAACTTGCGGCGGCACTTCACGGCTCCCTTCGCCTTGGGGCGCGCCGCGGCCCGCGCCGCGCCGGTGCGCGATCGTGCTGCCCGAGTGGCCATGATATATATCCCTTCCCCGCCCTGCGGGTTCGAGGTCTGCTCCGATGCGGCGACGGCCGCTGGCACAATTAGGGGAAAGGAGACGGCGTGCGGCTAGTGCAGGCGTCACCTTTTGCGGCCCTGCCGGGCCCGCTCGCCGTGCTGCACCAGGCCCTCGACCCCCCGCTCATCGACGGAGCTCGGAAGCCGCTGAAGGAAGGGGGGTACGCCGACAGCGGAGCCGACATCGCGGCCGCACTCCGCGGCATCGGCATCCCCGTGCTTACCCCGGGCGATGATCCGGATCCGTCCGCCGATGAGGGCTGGACCTATCCCGACACACCCGACGGCATCGGCGCCGCGCTCCGGCAGGGCGCGCAGGTCCTCTGGGCCAACACCGTCCTCTTCGCCGGTCACCCGCTCGAAGCCGTCAGCGGCGTGCGGATCGTGGGCCAGCGGCCCGCCGACGTACACCGCTTCGACGACAAGTGGGTCACGCGGACAGTCATGCGGGAGGCCGGGCTTCCCTTCCCTGCCGCGGTGCTGGTCGGTTCCGCGCCCGGACAGGATTTGATTGCGCTCGGCTCGGTGCGCGATGCGCTGCTCGCGGATCTGGGCATGGGTGGAGGCGCCATCGTGAAGCCCGTGCGCGGGCGTGGAAGCCAGGGTGTCTCGTTCGCGCGCTCTGCGGCAGACGTGAGGCGGGCGCTGGCGGCCCTCTTCGAGGCGGCGACCCCGGGTCCGGAGGGACCGGTTCCGGTATACGGAAGCCGCGCCATCGTCGAGCAGTTCCTGGTTGGCGAGGAGATCACGGTCACCGTCCTGCCCCCGGGCACGTACCGCGCCGGCGGTCGAGCGCGCGACGAGAGTCGGCACTGGGCGCTGCCCGCGATCCGGCGCACCGGCCACGCCGGAGGGATCGCGCCCTACAGCGGTATCGTCCCCGTCGCGGAGAACAGCGTGGCCCTCCCGGCGTCGGAGGCACGGAGTGCCGAGGTCGTGGCCGCGACCTCCGCCTGCATCCGCGCCGCCGAGCTCATCGGGGCGCGGGCGCCGGTCCGCGTGGACTGCCGCCGCGGCGAGGACGGCCGCTACATGCTCTTCGATGTGAACCTGAAACCGAACCTCACCGGGCCGGGGCGGCCGGGGCGGGAGCAGGCCGACAGTCTCGTGTCGCTGGCCGGGCGTGCGGCGGGGTGGAGTTATCCGGAACTGTTGCGAGAGATCCTGCAGGGGGCCTGGCTGGGCTGAGCGCCTTCGCCCGGGCTCAGCGCAGGAGGAATTCGACCGTGGAAACGACGCGCAGCGTCTTGAAGACCTGGCTTTCCTCGCGAATGCCTGCGGCCTGCTCGCGCGGAAGGATCTCGAAGACACCCTGGTTGGCGCGCCGGATGCCGCCGAGCTCGCTCGCCGCGTCGCGGGCGAATTGTGCGGCCGCTTCCCGCGCCTGCGCCGTGGCTTCGGCGATCATCGCCGGCTTGAAGTCATTGAGCCGCGTGAAGACGAAGCTCGGGCCCGTCGCAGCGTACTCTCCGCCCGACGTGAACACGACTCCCGCGTCGACCAGCTCGCTGAGCCGCTGGCTCGCTGCCAGCACCGTATCAGGCCGGTCGGAGCGGACCATCACCGTCTGCCGCACGATGTAGCGGGTGACGATCTCCCCCGGTGGGCGGTACTGGTTGGCGTACGCGTCGATGACCTGGAAGTCCTGCAGCGCGGTCTGTGCCGTATCGATGCCATGCCGCGCGAGGAACCGCTTGATCTGCGTGACGCTTTCCGCGATGGACCGCTGCGCCGAGGAGAGACTGTTGTCCGCCACGGCAATGTGCAGCGGCCAGATGTCGAGATCGGCCTTCACCTCGCGCTCGGACACCCCTTTCACCGTGACGAAGCGATCCGCCGCGCGCACCTGTGCGATGCCCTTCCCGGCCAGCCACCCGGCCAGCACGAAGCCGGCCGCCAGGATCAGGGCGGGCAGGAGCCAGCGGCCGGAGGCGCGATCGTCGGTCATCGAGTGCGGCGGGATCGAGTCGCCTGAATCATAGTGGAGATGGCCGTGCGGATGGCATGCGGCCGAAGGGCCGCGCGATGATCGACCAGAAGACCCACCCCGCTGCCAGCCCGCTGAACGCCCCGATGGCGATGGCGGCACCGCCCGATGGATCGCCGAGAAGCGAATCCAGCTCGTCCCAGGCGAGCGGCATCACGACGGCTCCGACGGCGGCGGCGGCGAGCACGACGGGAAGGCGGCGAAGGAGTCCGCTGCGGCGAAGGAGGCGGTGCAGGATCGAGCCCGCGACGAGCGTCGCCACGAGCGCGATGGGCCACCCGATGAGGAGGAAGAAGCCGAGCAGGGAGGGCGCGCTCTCGGCCGCCGCCGGGGCGCCGACCGTGACGAGAATCAACGCCAGGTAGCCGAGCCACGCGGCGAGCGCGCCGGCGCCGGACGCTGCGATCCCGGCAGCGACGATCCGGCCCATCCGCGCGCCGCGTGCCTCTGGCGTCGTGTTCTGCGTGTGCTGGTCCAGTTCCCCGCTCCCTGCCCGTGTGCGTCGAGTCGCCGGGTCCGGGCTCGCCTCAGAGCTTGAGCTTGACGTCGATGTCCAGGAGGATCGCCGAGGGCGTCTCGACGAAGATGACCCGGTCCTTCTCCCGCCGGATGATCATGCGCTCGAGCCTTCCCTTCCCCTTCCCGCGCCCCTGATTCCCTGCACGATAATAGATCGTGCGCGTATCGCCGTCGGTTTCGACCTTGACGACCTCGAACCCGCGGCGGACCAGAACTTCGCGGGTCACCGTGACGGCCTTGTCGTTGCTCACGGCGTAGCGCTTCCCGTTGCCCTGCGCTGCAAGGGGTGCCGCAAATAGAGAGAGCGCCAGGAGGGCGCCGGTAGCGAGGGATAAGCGATTCGAGCGGCTCGACATACGGCCTCCCTTCGGGTTCGGTTGACGCGCGGGACCGAACCAGGAGCGGCAAGGCATATGCCCGCCCGGGCAACTCGCCGCTGGCGCAAGAGTTGCCGCAGGCGGGTACTCTGGCACCTTCCCCTGTCCCGGCGGCGAGCCATGAGCGAAACCCAGGTACCCGATCATTACGAGGTGCTGCAGCTCTCTCCGCGCGCCGATGCGGACACGATAAGCCGCGTGTTCCGGCACATGGCCAAGCGGCTCCACCCCGACAACCTCGAGAGTGGCGACCCGGAGCGCTTCGGCGCGATCATGGAAGCGTTTCGCGTGCTCTCCGATCCGGGACTTCGCGCCGCCTACGACGCGCGATACGACCGGGCGCGCGAAAAGCGGTGGCGGATCTTCGATCAGGAAACTGCGCTCGACGACGTAGCCGCGGATCGGCGAGTCCGGAGCGCCCTCCTGTCTATCCTCTATTCGGCGCGCCGCAACGACGCCGAGCATCCCGGGGTGGGCATCGTGGACCTCGAGCAGCTCCTCGGTTGTCCCGAGGAGCACATGAAGTTCCACGTCTGGTACCTGAAGGAAAACGGCTTCGTGCAGCGGCTGGAGAACGGCTGCTGGGCCATCACGGCTGCCGGCGTGGATCACGTGCTGGAGGAGGGCGGGCCGGCCCGTGCCGGTCTGCAGCTGCTCCACCCGGGGGATGAGATGCCTGCCAGCGCTTAATCGGACCTCAGGCCCAGCCGTGAGGTAGTAGTCAACGCAACAACTGAAGTGCCGGTTGCCTCGATCTTCTCCCGCCCTCCCTGTTCGCGATCTACCACGACCAGCACCCCGACGATCTGCCCGCCGGCCTCACGGATCGCTCCGATCGCCTCGAGGGTCGAATTCCCCGTCGTGATGACATCCTCCACCACCACGACCCGGGCGCCGGTCCGGAAGTTCCCCTCGACGCGCCGCTTCATGCCGTGGCCCTTGGCCTCCTTCCGCACACTGAACGCGTCCAGGGCCGGCGGCGCACTCCAGCTCGCGGCGGCGATGGCGTAGGCTACCGGGTCGGCGCCCATCGTCATTCCCCCCACTCCCTCGGCCGCCCACCCCGCCTTCCGGATTGCTTCCAGGCCCAGAATCCCGATGAGCCAAAGCCCCTCGGCGCTCATGGTGGTCGGTCGGCAGTCGAGGTAGAAACTGGACTTGAGGCCTGAACTGAGCGTGAACTCTCCTCGCTGGACGCTGCGTTGGAGGAGGAGTCGTTCGAGTTGTTCGGCGGGCGTCACTTGCGGCCGAAGAGCGAAGAGAGAAAGCCGCCTCTAGCGGGCTTTTCCTCGCGCGCGGCCGTGCAGAAAGCCGAGGTGAACTCGTCTACCGTCTTGAAGCGCCTGGTGCGGTCCCGCTCGAGGCCGCGCATCACCACGGCCTCGAGGCCGGGTGTGAACTTGAGCCCTTTCGCGGCCTGATTGAGTGGCACCGGGGCCTGCGAGAGGAGTTGCTGAAACAACTCCCTGGGACTCCGGCCGGTGAACGGCAGGCACCCGGTCAACAGGTAGTACGCGATGGTGGCGAGGCTGTACACGTCCGCCTGTTCACTCACGAGCTCGCCGCTCAGCGCCTCCGGGGCCACGTACTGCAGCGTGCCCACGAAGAAGCCGGCCCGCGTAAGACGTTCCTCCGGGCTCACTTCGGCATCGCGGGCAATGCCGAAGTCGAGGAGCTTGGCCTCCTGCGTGGCCGGGTCGTACATGATGTTGGCCGGCTTGAGATCGCGATGAATGATCCCGGCCTTGTGCGCGGCGCTGAGCGCGCCTCCGATCTGTTCGACGATCGTAGCCGCAAGCTGCGGAGCGAGGTTGCCGGCCCGCTGGACGAAGCTCGCAAGCGGCTCGCCTTCGGCCCATTCGAGGGCCAGGAAGTGGACGCCGTCCGCCTCGCCGTAATCGTAGGTGCGCACGATCTTGGGATGCGCCGCGCGCTTGCCGAACTCGGCCTCACGCAGGAAGCGCTTGATGGCAACCGGGTCCTGGGCAAGCTTCGGGCGCAGCACCTTCACGGCCGCCACGCCCTGTTCGGGGTGCTCGGCGCGATAGACCGTGGCAGTACCCCCCTCGCCGATATGCTTGACGAGGCGGTAGCCGGCGATGGTGCGACCCACATGGTTTTCCGAGCTCATTGGGTGCCAAGCTAGTGATTTCCGCAAGCCACAGCAAGCGCGAAGTTTACGAAGTCGGGGGCGGCTGGGTGACCTGGCCCATTGACGCCTGTTGCAAGCGGGTCGTAGTCTAACGCGGCCGGATTCACTCTTACGGGATGTCATCCATGCGCCCCCTCGCGCGGTACGTGTCGCTGCTGCTCCTGATCGGAACCGCCTCCTGCGGCAACTGGCGCCGGGTGGGGGACGATGATCGTACCGCGTCGTCCTCGGAGACGCTGACGCGGCTCTTCAACGTTCAGGCCTACTACCAGAGCCTGGGCCGGCTGGCGGCCGGAGAACCGCTCCCGTTCGTGGGCAGCATCGCCTTTGCGCGCGGTCCGGGAGATTCCGCGATCGCGCTCGTGGGCCTCTCGCTCGAAAACCGGTCGCTCAGCTTCCAGCGGGAAGGGAATGGGTTCGTGGCGCGCTATCGCGTCGACCTGACGCTGCAAGGGCAGGGGAGAGCGCCCATCAGCGTGAGCCGGGACGAGCTCGTCCGCGTCGCCACCTTCCAGGAAACGCAGCGTGCGGAAGAGAGCATCCTCTTCCAGCAGACCTTTCGCCTCGAGCCCGGCACCTACCAGGTCACCGCCTCGCTGCGCGATCCCGCCACCGGCAGCACCTCCCGCGCCGAGCTGAGCGCCGAGGCGCCGCGCTTCGGCACGGGCTCGACCACGGCGCCGATCCTGGTGTATCAGGCGCGCGGCAGGGCGGCGGGAAGCGACACGCTCTCGCTCGTCCTCAATCCGCGCGGCTCGATCGGTTACGGCAGCGACACGCTCCTCGCCTATATCGAGGGCTATGGCTTCACCGGCCCGACGCGCGTGCCGATCGAGATGCGCACCGAGACGGACAGCGTGATCTTCCGCGACTCGCTCGCCTTCCGCGGCGGGCAGTCCGTGGAGAGCCAGGTGCTCAAGCTCCGTCCGGACAGCCTCGCGCTCGGCGCGCTCACCCTCGTGATCGGCGAGGGGAGCCAGCAGCGCGAGGTGGCGGCGGTCGTGTCCTTCTCGGGAGCCTGGGTGGTCACGAACTACGACGAGATGCTCGACCTGCTCCGCTATTTCGGGCGGGATCGCATGCTCGACTCGATCCGCGACGCGCCGGCGGAAGAGCGGCCTGCGCTCTGGCGCGCCTTCTGGCGCGAGACCGATCCCGACAGGAGTACCGCCGAGAACGAGGCGCTCAACACCTACTTCAGCCGCCTGGCGGTCGCGAACCAGCGGTTTCGCGGCGAGGGCGTTGCCGGGTGGCGCACCGACCGCGGCGAGGTGTACGTGACGGTCGGCGAGCCCGACGAGACGTTCGAGACGTCGCCCGGGCAGATGGGGGGCCGGGTCCTGCGCTGGAACTACATCAACCTGCGGATGTCGCTCCTCTTCCATGACGAGACCGGGTTCGGCCGCTACCGGCTCACCCCGTCCTCGCGCGCCGAATTCGAGCGCACCATCAC
Organism: Gemmatimonadota bacterium; assembly: GCA_050268825.1. Lineage (GTDB taxonomy): Bacteria > Gemmatimonadota > Gemmatimonadetes > Gemmatimonadales > GWC2-71-9 > CAMLLJ01. The sequence goes on along the minus strand of JBLNHD010000057.1, from coordinate 736 downwards.
CCGGCTCCGGCGTCTCGACCAGTAAGCCGGTGGCCCGCGCGGAACGCGGAGAACGCGGAGACTGATGCGGGAGCGGGCGGAGCCGGCGTGATCGCCGGCTCCGCGTGTCCCGCTATCTTTCCCGGATGTCTTCCACCCCACCGCGGCTCTTCCTCCTCGACGGTTATGCCCTGATCTATCGCGCGTTCTTCGCGATGATCTCGCGTCCCCTCCGTACCACGCGGGGGGAGAACACCTCGGCGGCGTGGGGCGTCGCCAACTTCCTCGTGCGCCTCGTCGAGCAGCATCGCCCCGACTACCTCGCCTGGGTCAATGACGCCGGCACCTCCTTCCGCGAGGAGCGGTACGCCGACTACAAGAGCACCCGCGAGAAACTGGACGACGAGCTGCAGGCCGATTTCGACCGCTCGCTCGAGCGGATCCTGGAGCTGCTCGCGGCGTTTCGCATCCCGGTCGTCGCCGTGCCCGGCTACGAGGCCGACGACGTCATCGGCACGCTCGCAACGCGCGCGGCCGCGCGCGACATGCAGGCGGTGATCGTCTCCGGAGACAAGGACTTCTATCAGCTGATCGGGCCGCGGGTGTCCGCGCTCTACACCGGCGTGCGCACGTTCCCGATGCTGCCGCAGCAGCTCGCGTTCGATCGCACGTCGCTGCTCGAGGACCGCGATCGGCTCGCGGTCGTCACCGACATGGTCGTGCGCAGCGACGGCTCGCTCGACGACGCGGCCACATC
>JBLNHD010000056.1:0-14132 GCA_050268825.1 Gemmatimonadota bacterium | reverse complement strand
TTCACGGGACAGTGCCACAACTTCCGGAAGGGGACGAAGTCGGGCGAGTACGAGGTCATCGACATTCCCGAGGAGCTGCGCGAGCGCTTCGCACAGTATACCGACCAGCTCACCGAGGCCGTCGCCGCTACCGACGATACGCTGATCGAGCGGTACCTGGGCGGCGAGCCGATCAGCCGCGAGGAGATCGCCGCCGTGATGAAGCGGGCGATGCTCGCGGGCGAGATCGTCCCGCTCTTCTGCGGGAGCGGCGAGCTCACGTACGGGATGCGGACCCTCCTCACCGAGATGGTGGAGCTGCTTCCGAACCCGCTCGAGGCTCTCGAAGCCAGGCGCGCGGCAGACGGCGCGGTCTACGACGCGCCGCTCGTCGGCCACGTCTTCAAGACCGTGTCCGAGCCGCACGTGGGCGACGTGACCTTCTTCCGGCTCTACAAGGGGGCCATCCGCTCGGGTGACGAGGTCTGGAACGCGGAGCACGAAGTCGCGGAGAAGCTCAACCACCTTTCGCTGCAGCAGGGCCGGGACCGCATCGAGGTCGAACGGATCGAGGCTGGCGACATCGCCACGGTGGCCAAGCTGCGCGACACGCACACGAACGACACGTTCTGCCGGCGCGACGCGCCGGTGCGCCTGCCGCCGACGCCGTATCCGGACGCCGTCGCCACGGCAGCCGTGCTCGTGCGCCAGCGCGGCGAGGAAGACAAGCTCGCGGCCGGCCTGCACCGCCTCCACGAAGAGGATCCCACCTTCCACTTCGAGTACAACTCGGAGCTCGGGCAGACGCTCATCCACGGGATGGGTGAGCGGCACTTCGACACGATTCTCGGGCGCCTGGCCCGCAAGTACGGGGTGCATGCCGAGCTGACGCGGCCCAGGGTCGCCTATCGCGAGACGATCAAGGGGAAGGCGGAGGGGCAGGGGAAGCACAAGAAGCAGAGCGGCGGCCGCGGCCAGTATGGCGACTGCTGGATCCGCATGGCGCCGAGGCCGCGCGGCAGCGGCTACGAGTTCGTCGACCGGATCGTCGGCGGCGTGATCCCCAACAAGTACATCCCCGCCGTCGATCGCGGCGTGCGCGAAGCGGCGGAGCGCGGCGTCGTGGCCGGCTATCCGATGGTGGATTTCTCGGTCGAGTGCTACGACGGCTCGTACCACGACGTAGATTCGAACGAGATGTCGTTCAAGATGGCGGGCATCCTCGGGTTCCGGAACGTGGCCCCGAAATGCCGGCCGGTACTGCTCGAGCCGCTCGCGGACGTCGTCGTGTGGACGCCCGAGGACGTCCTCGGCGACGTGATGGGCGACCTGAGCGCCCGCCGCGGCCAGATCCTCGGCACCGAGCAGGACGGCCGGCTCACGAAGGTGCGCGCCATCGTTCCCGAATCGGAGCTCTACAAGTACTCGACCACGCTCCACTCGATCACGCACGGTCGTGGAACGTACCGCCATTCGGTGCACGGATACGCCGAGGCGCCGCCGGAAGTGGCGGAACGGGTAGCCGCGGAAGAGCGCGAGCACGCGGCCGCAGCGTCGTAGCCGGCGGGGCGTGGAACGGGACGTGCAGGGGACGCTCGCATGATCTGGGGCGTCCTCGCGGAAGTCGTCGTCGTCCTGCACTTCTGCTTCGTGCTGTTCGTGCTCTTCGGCGGGGCGCTCGCCCTGCGCTGGCCGAAGGCGGTGTGGGTCCACCTTCCGGCCGCTGCGTGGGGCGCGCTCATTTCCTTTGCCGGATGGATCTGCCCGCTGACGCCACTGGAGAAGTGGCTCCGGCGCGAGGGGGGGCTGGCCGGCTATGAAGGGGGCTTCGTCGAGCACTACATCCTGCCGGTGCTCTATCCCCGCGGACTCACGCCCGGCATCCAGGTGGCGCTCGGCGTCATCGTCGTCCTGCTCAACCTCCTCATCTACCGGCACGTGTACCGGCAGCATCGCCGCCGGCTCGCCGGGCCCGCCTGACCTGGGGCGCGTCGGACTGGCTGCCGACGATGTGCGGTCGGTGCCCCGCGCCGACGTCTTCCTGCTGAACCCCCCGCGCCGAAATCCGACTGCACTCGCGAGACGTCCGCGTCACCTGAGGAGGCTGCCATGAACTTTCGACGCCTTGGCACGCTGCTCTGCCTGGCCGCGGCGTGCTCGGATGAAACGGGACCTGTCGCCGACATGCGGTTCGCCTCACTGGCAGCCGGCGCGATGAGCGCCTGCGGGCGCACGGTCGAAGGAGAGGTCCTGTGCTGGGGCGCGAACGCATACGGCCAGCTCGGCACCGGCGATACCGAGCGCCGGCTCGTGCCGTCACCCGTCGCCGGCCGGCCCCGCTTTTCGCAGATGGACCAGGGCTCGACCGCCTGCGCAATCGATCTGGCGGGCCGGCCGTACTGCTGGGGCGTCGGGGGCTCGGGCGTGATCGGGAACGGGTCGACGGGCGGACTCGATCTCTGCGGCGACGGCTTTGCGGTCGACTGCAACGTGAGGCCCCAGGCAGTGCGGACCGGCGAGCGGTTCAGGCAGGTCGTGAACAACGGGGGAATCTCCTGCGGGCTGACCGAGGCCGCCCGGGCGTATTGCTGGGGCGTCTATCAGGGCGGCTATCTCGGCATCGGTGTCGTCCCGGATGGATCCCAGCCACTGGTCCAGTGCACTCCTCGATACTCGAGCCGGTACTACTTCTCGGACGGGCGCTGCGCCCCGGAGCCGGTTGCCGTGGCCGGGGAGCATCGATTCCGGACCATAGCCGCCGGCGCCGGCCAGGTCTGCGGCGCCACCGATGGCGGGAAGCTGCTCTGCTGGGCCCGGGCCACGGAGGGCGACAGCGCAGAGCGATATGCTCCGACGGAGGTGCCCGGGGCGCCGGCCTTCACGCAGCTGAGCGGAGGCTTGTCGCTGCTCTGCGGCGTCACCGCCGCGGGTGCCGCGCACTGCTGGGGAGAGCTCTTCGGGAGCGACGGCCGGTTCCATGCGCCGTCGCCGACGTCGGTCGGCGCCGACGTCGTCTTCGCGAACGTCACGGTCGGCGATGAGCACGCCTGCGGCGCCACGCCTGGCGGCACCGCCTATTGCTGGGGAACGAATCACCGCGGGCAGCTCGGCGACGGCAGTACGATCGACGCGGTCGGCGACGGAACGCTCGAGCCCGTATTCGTTGCCGGGGGCCACAGCTTCCGGGAACTCGCGGCGGGAGCGGATTTCACCTGCGGCATCACCTTCGAAGGCGAAACCTACTGCTGGGGGGCGAACGCGAACGGACAGCTGGGGAATGGTACGCTGAGCGGGAGCCTGGTGCCGGTCAGGCTCCGGTTCTGACGCGAGTCCCGCGTCTCATTCTGCGGTGATCCTGTCCCATGCCGCTTCCAGGCGCCTGATGTAGTTCAGCGCGCTCAGGCTGTGGAAGCGTTCGAGCGCTTCGGCGCGGTAGCCTTCCGCATCGCGGATGCGCCCCAGCCGGCGCGCAGCCAGCGCCGCGACCCCGCTGCATTCCGCGTCGAGCAGCGCGCTGGCGTGCTCGCGTGCCGTGGCCCTCGCGTCGAGCGCCTCCCGGAGCGCGGCCGCGGCCTCCCCACGCTGCAGCAGCACGCGAGCGCGAAGGTGCCGCGCTTCCACCCCTCCGAGCACATCACCCGCTTCCGCCGCGAGCGTAATGGCGCGCTCGATCGATCGGTCGGCGACATCGAGCTCGCCGCGGCGCAGGGCGGCTTCGGCCCGGCCGGTGGTGACGAGGGCCAGCAATCCGGCATCCCCCGTGATCTCCGCGTGGCGGACCGCCTCGGTCGAAACGTCGTCGATCGCGTCGGGTCGGTCGAGATCCCGGAAGGTGATCGCGAGATTGTGCAACGTTTCGGCCATGCCGCGGCGGTCGCCGAGGCGCTGATACGAGAGCAGCGCCGTCCGGTACAGCCCGAGTGCCACTTCCGCTTCGCCCCGCAGATGGACGACGGACGCCAGGTTGTTCGAGGCGCGCGCCGCGAGCGTCGGTTCCTCGAGGCGGAGCGCGAGCGATAGCGCCTCGGAGAAGTTCGATTCGGCCTGCGCCAGCTGCCCGCGCTCGAAGGCGATGGCGCCGAGCAGGTTCACCGCCCGCGCCCGGCCATCCCGATCGCCCCGGGACCGGAAGAGCGCGAGCGCGGTCATCGCGCCGGCCGCTCCCGTCTCGAGCTCGCCGCGCCGCGTCGCCGCGGCGGCATGCTGGAGCAGCTCAGTAGGCGATTGCATACCGCGTAAAGCCCGGGATCTCCGCCCGGATTTCGTCCAGGTCTTCCACGATCACCGAGAACACCCGCACGAACGGTGCAGTCAGCGTCTCCTGGCGCCAGATCGAGAGCTCGCGCTCGAGCTCGAGGTCGTCCTCGTCGACGTCCCCGTCATCGTCGAGATCGTCTTCCGCCTCCTCGTAGCTGATCTCCAGCTCCGGCATCTCGGTCGGGTTGAACACGATGCCCGAAGGCTGGAAATCGAAGAGGAATCGGCCCGGATCCACCGCCGTGATGGTGATGAGCACGGAGTCCCCCGGCGCGACGGGCAGGCCGCTGGCGTCGGTGAGCAGGGCGTCGTCCTCGAACTTGATCCGAAGGAATTCGTCGCCCCGCCCGCCCTGTTCGTCCTGGAAGAAGAGCGCGCCCTCGCGCGCTTCGCCCCGCACCGCATAGACCTGCAGCACGCTCGATTCGAGCGGCGGTGCGTTGGCCGCGAAGGCGAGGAACGTCAGCTCATCGGCCGGAACCTCGTCGGGTCCGGTGGAATCGCAGGCGGCGGCGAGCAGGAGCGCCATGGCGATTCCGCAGCGCAGCGCCGTCCGCGTGAGGTGCATCGTGATCATCGTGTCACTCCCTCCGCAGTGCGGATCAGTCGGTCAGTCCGTCGAGCAGCCGCTGGAGGCGCGGCCGCGAGATGTCCAGGCGCCGGGCCGCCTCGCTCTTGTTGCCGCCCGCCGCCGCGAGCATGGCGCGAGCGGCCGCGCGGTTGATGGTGCCGAGGTCGGCCGGAAACGGAATCGGGTGCGCATCCCCGGGGATGCCTTGCTCCGGCTCCGGCGGAAGCTCGTCGGTGCGCAGCGTGCCGGCGGGCGAGAGGACCAGCGCCCGCTCGATCGCATTCCGGAGCTCGCGCACGTTGCCCGGCCAGCGGCGCGCGCGGAGCGCGGCGCGGAGCTCGGGCGTCAGCGGCGGCACCGGGAGCCCGTAGCCCGTCGCGATGCGTTGCACGAAGGTTTCCGCGAGCAGCTCGACGTCCCCTTCCCGCTCCCGGAGCGGCGGCAGCGCCAGTGCGACGACGTTGAGCCGGTAATAGAGATCCTCCCGGAAGTCGCCGCGGGCCACCGCCTCCGCCAGCCGGACGTGCGTGGCCGCGATCACGCGCACGTCGACCGTGCGGGCGTGCTGGCCGCCCACGCGCCGGATCTGCCGGCCTTCGAGCGCGCGCAGGAGCTTCGGCTGCAGCTCCAGCGGAAGCGTGGCGATCTCGTCGAGGAAGAGCGTGCCCCCGTGCGCCATCTCGAACAGCCCGGGCTTCGTGGCGATCGCGCCCGTGAATGCCCCTTTCTCGTGCCCGAAGAGCTCGCTCTCCAGGAGGTTCCCGGGAATGGCCGCACAGTTGACCTCGACGAACGGCTCGGCGGCGCGAGGGCTCTCGTAGTGCAGGGCCCGGGCGAGCAGCTCCTTGCCGGTCCCGGTTTCGCCGCCGATCAGCACGGTCACGTCCCGGTGAACCGCCACGCGGGCGGCGCTGGCGAGTGCGGCGCGCACCGCGGCACTCCGGCCGAGAATTGCATCGAAGCCGCTCGCCTTCCGTTCCGCGTCCGCAAAGGTGCGCGCCCCGGTGCGTGCATCTGCCTGGCGGCCCCCGTGCTCGAGCGTGCGGCGCAGCAGGTCGAGATCGTCGGGGAGCGCGAAGTAGTCGCGCGCGCCGCCCTGCACGGCCGCCGCTGCGATCCGATGGTCCGGCGCGGCACCCACCAGGTAGATCGGCAGGGCCGTACCGCCCAGCTCGGCGAGGCGGTCGAGCCCTTCCGCCTCGGCGCCACCCGCGAGGATCAGGAGCGCCCCGGTGCCCGGCGGTACGGCCCCGCCCTCCGCGGGCCACTCGAGCAGCCCGGCGCCTGCGGCTCGGGCAAGCTCCGCGACACTGGCCTCGAAACTGTCCGACAGCCGGACGACGGCAATCCACCAGGTGCGCTCGGTCATCGGCGCACCTGGTGGATCCCCGGCCCGCGATCAGTCGTCGTCCGAATGCCCATCCCTGTCATCGTCCCTGAACGCCTCGAAGGACAGTTCGATGTTGTGCTCGACCAGGCTCTCGAACGCGAGGCCCTCGAGCGCGAGACGCGGATCGACGAGGCCGGTCCCCGTCGCATTGACGAACCAGCGACCCACGTCGACCGAGAGCGTGAGGTCCGCCGATCCGTCCGCCAGCACGAGCGGAGGCGACAGCTCGATTTCCTGTTCGTATCCCTGCTGGCCCTCGTAGACGAAAGGCTCGCCGTTCCAGGTGCCGGTCACGCGGATGCTGACATCGGCGAAGTCGGGGTGCGCCTGAAGAAAGGCGCGATCATCGGCGCTGTCGTCGTCCGGGCGATGGATCTTGAACTCGATCTCCTCGTACGTTCCGGCCACGACCTGGGCCGAGATCGCGTGGGCCACGTCCCCGTCCAGCGGAAGCTCGACGATCATGGGGCCGAACTCGAGCTCGTTGCAGTCGTCGGACGTCGAGTCCGCCGGCGCCGCTGCCGAATCGGCGCAGATATCATCCGAGCCCTCCAGCTCGATTTCGCGCATCACGAGCTCGACCTTCTGCAGGACGATGACGTCGCTGCCCAGCTCGATGCGCTGCGGGGTCGCAGCGGATGGCGCCGCGGAGTTGAGCGCGGCCATCTGAAGGTTGACTTCGCCGTCGAGGTTCGCGTCGAGCCCGGTCGAGCAGGCGGTGGCGACGAGGGCCGACAGCGCGAGCGTGCATCGCAGGGCGGGGTGGTACATGGTGGTCTCCCGTAGGTTGAAGGTGAATTCCAGCCACCTTCAAGGCAACGGCGATGCCGCCCCGTCCGGCTACCGCAAGTCGTTGTTCTGTAATAGTTTCGATGGAAACCCTCGAAGGGCGTAGACCGGCCGTTAGTATTGGAAGGATACAGCCTGTATCATTTCGTATCAACGCCGCGCCTGCCGTTCGAGGCCTGGCGCGACCTCCGTGAGGAGTATCCCATGCGCTGGATCCTCAGCCCGCTCGCAGTGCTCGTCATGGCGGCGTGCGCCGGCGAGCAGCGGCCGGCGACCTCGCTCGCCGTGGCCGCGATCGGCGAGCCCGCGTCCGTTCTCCCGCCGCTCGCGTACGAAACGGTGGCCAGAGACATCGGCGATCTCGTGTTCGAGCGCCTGGCGACGCTGGAGCCGGGCGAGGCGCCGCTGGACGCGAGGGCCTATCGGCCGGCGCTCGCCACGCGATGGGATCGAGTCGACTCGCTGACCCTGCGCTTTCATCTCCGCCCGGGTGCGCGCTGGCACGACGGCGCGCCGGTCACGGCCCATGACGTCGTCTTTTCATTCGAGGCCTACGCCGACACGCTCCTCGCCGCCGCCGCCCAGTACGCCATCGGCGGCCGCGTCTCGGCCGAGGCGGCCGATGACTCGACCGTGCTCGTGCGCTTCGCCGAGTCGTCGCCCGAGCAGTTCTACGACGCCACCTGGCACGTGCGCGTCCTTCCGCGACACATCTGGCAGGAGGTGCCCCGCGATCAGTGGGCGGCTGATACGTCGGTCGGGCGCCTGGTGGGCAGCGGCCCGTATCGCATCAGTGCCTGGGATCGCGGCACTTCGCTCGCGCTCGAGGCAGATACACTGCGCCCCGAGTCCCTCCGCCCCGCGATCGCGCGGCTGGTGTGGCGCTTCACGGCGGATCCCGATGCCGCTGTGAATCTCGTCCTGAGCGGCGAGGCCGATCTCCTCGAGTCGATCGGCGCGCCCGACCGCATCGCGCGCGTGGCGGCGGACTCCACGCTGCAGGTCGTGCGGTATCCCTCCGCGGTCTATGGGTTCGCGGGATTCCGGATCGGCCAGGGACGCACGGCGCACCCGATTCTTGCCGATCGATCGGTTCGCCGCGGGCTCTCGATGGCGATCGACCGCCGGGCCATCGCCACGAATGCCTACGGCGCCGACGCGGCGGTCCCCGACGGGCCGATGTCGGCGCTGCTGTGGGTGGGGGACGACGGCCTTGTCACACTGCCGTTCGATCCGGATTCGAGTGCGCGAGTGCTGGAGGCGGCCGGGTGGCGTGCAGGCAGCGACGGAGTTCGCCGCCGTGCCGGGCAACGGCTCGCGTTCGAGATCCTCGTCCCGTCCTCCAGTCCCTCGCGGCGCCAGGCAGCCGTCGCGCTGCAGGAGATGTGGCGGCAGGTCGGCGCGGCGGCCGAGGTGACGGCGCTGGAGTTTCCGGTCTTCCAGGAGCGTCTCGCCAATGGGAACTTCGACGTCTACATCGGAGCGTACCTCGATGAGCCATCGGCACGCGGGCTGGCGGATCAGTGGGGCACGAGCGGGATCGGCGTGCTGAACCACGGCGAGTACCGGAACCCGGCCTTCGATTCACTCCTCGCCGCGGCCGGGCGCGCCGGCGAGCGCACCCGGGCGCAGGCGCTCTATCATGAGGCACTCGATACGCTCAATGCCGATGCCGCCGCCATCTACCTCTACACTCCGATGCAGGCCGCCGCCGTGCGGCGGACGGTCGGCAACGTGACCATCGATCCCTATTCCTGGCTCTCCCGACTTCCCGACTGGACGCTCGCCGGATCCCGCTGACCTGAAACGAACGAGGGGATCCCGGTACCGGGATCCCCTCCAGGGCGCAGGCCCGCTGCGGTGCTACGCCGTCTTCCGCTTCGGCTTGGCCGTCCGCTTCCGCTTCGGCTTCTTGAGCGCGAGCACGCCCGCCTCCTCCTCCTGCGGCTGCCGGTAGACGTAGCGCTCGCCGCGGAAGTTCCGCAGCACGACTTCCTCGTCCGACATGCTCACGACGTACTCCGGGAGGAGCGGGATCTTGCCGCCGCCGCCCGGGGCGTCGATGACGAAGTGCGGGTTGGCGAGGCCGCTGGTCCAGCCGCGCAGCGCTTCCATGATGCGGATGCCGGTCTGCACCGAGGTCCGGAAGTGCTCGCCGCCCGCCACCTGGTCCGCCATGTAGATGTAGTACGGGCGGACGCGGGCCATGAGGAGCCGCTGCATCAGCTCCTTCATGACGGCCGGGTCGTCGTTCACGCCCTTGAGGAGCACCGTCTGGCAGCCCAGCGGAATGCCCGCGTCCGCCAGCATCCCGAGCCCCTTGACCGCCGCCGGCGTGAGCTCGTCGGGATGGTTGAAGTGCGTGTTGATCCAGAGGGGGTGGAACTTCCGGAGCGTGTCGCAGAGCTCCGGGGTGATCCGCTCGGGAAGGTGGCACGGCACGCGGCTCCCGATCCGGATGATCTGGAGGTGCGGGATGGCGCGGAGCCGGGTGAGGATCGCGTCGAGGCGGCGGTCGTTGAGCAGGAGCGGGTCGCCGCCGCTCATGATGACGTCGCGGATCTCGGTGTGCTGTTCGAGATACTGGAAGGCGCTCTCGAACTGCGACATCGGGATCTTCTCCGGGTCGCCGACCTTCCGCCGCCGGGTGCAAAAGCGGCAGTAGGTGGCGCAGACGGGCGACACGAGAAAGAGGGCCCGGTCGGGGTAGCGGTGCGTGATGTTCGGCACCGGGCTGTCGGCGTCCTCGTTGAGCGAGTCCACCATCCCGTCCACGACGTCGAGCTCCTCGACCGAGGGAACGTACTGGCGCCAGATCGGATCGTTCGGCGACTTGATCAGCTCGACCATCGCCGGCGAGATCCGGAACTCGAAATTCTCGGCGGCCTGCCGCAGGCGGTCGAGCTCCGGGAAGTTCTCCGGGCCGAACCGCTCCGCGAGCGCCTCGAGCGAATGGATCGAGTTCTTTCTCAGGACTTCCTGCCAGGTCTCCATGACGCTACCTGCCCTCGTAAGAGTCGGTGCTCGGATTGAAGAACTTCACGTAGACGACCTGATCGTCGCCCGGGGCATAGAAATCCGGGATCGTGGCGGCGCGGCGGTAGCCGCGGGCCTCGTAGAACGCGCGGGTCGGAGCGTAGTCGGCGCGGCCGGCCGTCTCCACGACGATGAGCCGCGCGCGGCCCGCCAGGCTGCGCTCCATTTCGTTCACCAGGCGGGTGCCGATGCCGGCGCCGTGCACCGCCGGCGAGACGACGAGCCAGTACATGTCCCAGGTGCCGGCGGTGCACGGCGTCGGCCCCCAGCAGATCCAGCCGGCGACGCCGCCGCCCAGCTCCGCCACGACGGAGTGGTAGGCGGGATCGCCGGCAACCGCGCCATCGAACACCTCGAGGCCGATGGCGACCTCGTCCTCGCGGAACACGCCGGTATCGCGGAGCATCGCCTCGACGGCGGCCCGGTCGCGGCCCGTCGGCGCGCGCAGTGCCGCGTCCGCCGCGGTGGCCGAAGCGGCAGGCGTCACGGAGACACCTCGGGCGCCGTGACCCGCGGCGCTAGCGCCACGAGCGCGGCGGCGGCATCCGACTTCTGCGAGCGGCCGAGCGCCTCGTCCACGATCTGCATGATCAGCTCGTCGTAGCTCCAGCCGTGGGCGCGCGCCATCCGGGCGAGTCCCGCATCGCGCGAGAGGTCGGGGCAGGGGTTCACCTCGATCACGTACGGCTGGCCCTGCTCGTTGAGCCGCATGTCCACGCGGCCGTAGCCTTCCTGGTTCCCGAGGAACTGCCACGCCTGCCGGGCGATGCGCCCGACCTTCCGTGCCACGTCCGCCGGCAGCCGCGCCGGGCAGACCGGCTCGGTGCCGGCGAACTCGGGATGATCCGGTGCCCACTTGGCGGCGTAGGTCACGATCGGCCAGCTCCCCTCGGGCATCCGCGAGAAGTCGATCTCGGAGATCGGGAGCATCGTGCTCCCCACGAAGCCGACGTTGAGCTCCCGGCCGGCGACGTATTCCTGGACCAGAACCTCCTCGAAGTGCTCGAGCATCTGCGAGACGCGGGACCGCAGCGCCCGGCGCGAGGTGCAGACGGCGCCGCTGTCGATCCCCACGCTCGCATCCTCCGCCGACGGCTTCACGATGGCCGGGAGCGGGAAGTTGGCCGGGATCTTGTTGCCCTGGGCCAGCACGAAGGCCGGGACCGGCAGTCCCTCCGCCGCGAGCAGCGTATTGGCCACGTGCTTCCGGTGGCAGACGGTGATCGGCCAGGCGCGCGGCCCGGTGAACGGCGTGCCGGTGAGCTCGAGCGCGCCGAGCACGAAGTCCTCGTAGCGGGCGTGGCCGTTGATCCCCTCGCAGAGGTTGAAGACGAGGTCCGCCTTGCGGCAGCGCGTGAGCCAGCGGAAATCGCCGAGCTTCACGGGCACGAGGTCCACCTCATGCCCGCGGGCGCGCAGCACCTCGCGGACCTCGCGGATGTTCTCCACCACCGCGGCCACGTCCTGCGGGCTCCACTCGTCGCTCCCCGCATCGTAGATCACGACCACCTTCATGACGACGCCTCCTTCAGGAGCGACCGGCCGCTGATCCGCCGCCAGGCGATGTCGGCGACGGTGCGGATGAGATCGTCGTACTCGATCCCTGCTGCCCGGGCCGCCTTCGGCATGCAGGAATTGTCGCGCGGGTCGGGCAGAATGCCGGGGAGCGGGTTGAGCTCCACGACCATCGCGCGCCCGGCCGCGTCGCAGCGCACGTCGATGCGGCACCAGTCCCGGCAGTCGAGCGCGCGATAGGCCCCGAGCGCCGCGGACCGGACTTCCTCGGCGAGCGCCTCGGGAATGTCCGCCGGGCACTCGTAGATCTCGAGCGGCTGGTCGATCGTGTCCCAGAGCCACTTCGCTTCGTAGCCGTAGATCGGCGGCGCGCCGGCCGGCAGCGTATCGAAGCGCATGCCGACGAGAGGCAAGCAGCGTGCCTCGCTGCCGTTGCCGAGGATGGCGACGGTGAACTCGCGCCCGGGGAGCCACGTCTCGACCAGCACCGGCTGCTGGTACGTCTCGAGGAGGTAGCCGACCTGGGCGACGAGCTCCGCGCGGTTGTGGCAGAGGCTCTTCACGCTCACGCCCTTGCCCGAGCCCTCGAAGGCCGGCTTGGCGAAGAGCGGGAAGGGGAGCGCGCAGTTCCGGGCGTCGTCCCGGGTGAGCGCCAGGATGAACGGCGCCGTCGGCACGCCGCGCTGCGAGAGGATCTCCTTCGTCCGGCCCTTGTGGAGGCAGAGCGCGAGGGCGAGCGGATCCGAGGCGTGGTACGGGATGCCGAAGAATTCGCAGATCGCCGGGACGTGGCTCTCGCGGTTCGGCCCGTACAGTCCCTCGGCGATGTTGAACACGAAGTCGGGGCGCGCGGCGCGGAGTGCCGCGGGGAAATCGGCGTTCGCTTCGAGGCGGATCACCTCGCCCAGTGGGGCGAGCGCACGCTCGACCGCGTCGATGGTGCCGGGCTCGTCCCACTCGGCGTAGAGATCTGGCTGAGGGAGGTCGGAGCGAAGGGTGCGAAGGGACTCGTTGAGTTCGGAGGGAGACTCGAAGCTCGCTCCGGAATCATTGGCCGGAGCTGCGGGTTTGAGATTGAAGGCGAGTCCTATCCGAACTCCCAAGAGATCTCCTTCTACAAAAAAGGCCGTCCGCGAGAGACGAGCCGAACGGATCTGCTGCGCGTCCGCAGCGTTGACGGAAGCTAAGGTAAGAAAAAGCCGACCAGCGCACAATAGTTTTTTGGGGATTCGTGATAAGGAAAGAAGTCGGAAGGTCGGAAGGTCGGAGGGTTCGAAGGCGAGCCGAGTGGACGAAACGGTGTCATCCCGAGGGAGCCATGCTTCGCTCGGGATGACCGTTCCCGATCATTCGATTTGCTGTCGTCCGGCTCACACCTTGTGATACCCTACCCGTCCCGCCTCTGCGCCGTCTTCCGCCGCGTACGTCTCGAAATCGCCGAAGAGCGCGGGCGCTTCGGCCTGGAGCACCCGGAGGCACGCGACCGCCATGCGGCGGATCTCCTGCTCGGCGCCTTCGCCCAGGCGAAGCTCGAGCATCGTGCGCCAGGCGCGGACGTTCGCGCTGACGACGATCTTCACTTCGGTGGCGTTGGGCAGGACGCTGCGGGCCGCCTCGCGCGCCATCTTCCGCCGGTGGACGCGGTCCGCCACCCACTCGTACTTCGCCATCAGCCCTTCCACCGCCGCCACGTACGCCGCCTGGGCCGCCTCGACCTGGCGGGTCCACGCCGCCTCGAGCGCGGCATCCCCCTGGATGGCCGGCGGCATCACGAACGCCGCGTGCGACTCGTCCACGTACCGCTGGCTCAGCTGGCTGTAGCCGAAACCGGCGCGGTGCCGCACGAGCTCGTGGCTGCAGGAGCGCGAGATCCCCTCCACCAGCAGCACGTACTGCGCATGCTCGAAGACCGACCCGTGCCCCTGCTTCAGGATGTTGCCGAGGTACTCCGCCGTGGTCCGCCCCGCCGGGTTGTGCTGGCTCATGTAGCAGAGCCGCCCGGCGAACTCGGCGAGGCGCTCGCCGTCGCTCGAGTCGCCCTTCCACTGCACCGCGAGGTGCGCGGGTTCGAGGAACTGCGGCCGGCCGATCAGGGTGACGCGCGGAGAGCGGAGGATGTCCATGGGAAAGCCGTTGGTGGTGGTCGGAACGTGAGAAGGCCGGATCCTGCTAGTCGAGGAGCTCGAGCCGCGGCGTTGCGTACCCCGCAGTGCGCTCGAGCTCCCGGAGCGCGGTGGCGATGTGCTCGGGGAGCGGGGCCGCGGCGCTTCCCGCCTTGAGGCGGGCGATCGGCGCCGCTGAGCCGAGCTTCACGCCGGGGTTCAAGATACCACGAGGGTCAAACGCCGCCTTCACATCGCGGAAGAGCGAGACGACCTCGCGTCCGAAGAGCCGGTCCGCGAATGGCGCGCGCAGCCGACCGTCGCCATGCTCGCCGCTCAGCGTCCCGCCGAGCGCAGCGACCACGCCCGCGATCTCGTCGAGCAGCGCCGCCACGTCGCGCTCCCACCCGTCGCGCGCCACCTCGGGAAGGAGGTTGCAGTGCAGGTGGCCATCGCCGGCGTGGCCGAAGAGGACGATGTCGAGCCCGCGCTC
>JBLNHD010000055.1:0-5494 GCA_050268825.1 Gemmatimonadota bacterium | reverse complement strand
CCGAGTACCTGGTGAAGGGCATGCGCGAGTGGGCGCCGGGGTGGGAGCGGCGGGGCTGGGTGCGGAAGGGCGGCGCCATCGAGAACCTCGCGCTCTGGCAGCGGCTCGTGGCCGCGGCCCGCCTGCACGAGACGCAGCTCACCTGGGTGCGAGGGCACAAGGGCCACGCGAAGAACGAGTACGCCAACGACCTCGCGATCCTCGCGGCGCGCGAGCAGCGCAATTCGGGCGGGGCCGTCGAATCCGGCTTCGCCGAGTGGCTCGACGCCAGGCGGAAGAAGAAGCTCTACCTGACCTACGACCCCGACGAGGCCTTCGCGGCGCTCGAGCAGCGCGTGGCCGGTGGCGAACGGTTCCCGCATTCGGACGCGGCGCGGCAGGGCCGCTAGGGCGTCATCCGGGCTCCGCCTATCTTCCTTCCATGAGCGATCTCCGCCGCCTCTTCTCGCTGATCGTCCACAACATCGCGGCGGTCGACGCATCCCGGCTCTACTCGCCCGTGACGCTCGGGGAGCTGATGCAGCGGATCGCGCCCTATCGCTCGAGCCGGCGACACCTCGACGTGGTAACGAGCGAGGAATACGAGCTCCTCATCCTGCGGCTCGCGGCGGGAGAGGAAGGGCTGGCGCGCCTCGAGCCGCCCGAGACGCTGGCCCGCTTCCGCCGGGAGCTCGGCGGCGTGCACCCCGACCTGCACATCCTCGTCTTCGACGAGGCGGCAACGCTCACGCTTTCGCGCGAGGCGGTTACCGCCGTGCTCGGCGGGACGGGAGAGCGCGGTTTCGCGCCCCCCGGAGCATCGCCGGCGCCCGTCGCCGCGGCCACCCCGGACGCGCCGACTCCGGCCCCGACCGCCGCGCCGCGAGACCGGTCGGGACCCGGTGCTCAGCGCGAGCCGCCAGGCGACGAACACCCGCCCATCGAGGAGGTCGAGATCCTCGAATGGGAGGCGCCCGGCGACGTCCATGCCGATCGCTGCGGCTTCTGTGGCGGTTCGCTTCCGGTGGGGCGAACGGTCAACTTCTGCCCGCACTGCGGCCAGTCCCTCCGCGCCCTGCACTGCCCCCAGTGCAACGAGGAAGTCGAGCTCGGATGGCGCCATTGCGTCTCGTGCGGAGCGGCGCTCGCCGAGCCGTAACCCGGGTGTAGCGGTACGCTCCCGGGGCTGTCATCTTCCGGTATGACGCTCCCCTCCGCCGTCTTCCTTTCCGGTGTCCGGACCGGCTTCGGCGCCTTCGGCGGCGCGCTCCGCGACATCTCCGCGACCCGTCTCGGTGTCGAGGCAGGCAGGGCCGCGCTGGAGCGCGCCGCTGTTCTGCCGGAGCGCGTGGATCACGTCGTCTTCGGGAACGTGATGCAGACGTCGGCGGACGCCATCTACCTGGCGCGGCACGTGGCGCTCCGTGCCGGGTGCCCGGTCGAGACGCCGGCCGTGACCGTCAACCGGCTCTGCGGCTCGGGCTTCGAGGCGGTGATCCAGGCGGCGCAGCAGATCCGCCTGGGCGAATCACGGGTGGTGCTCGCGGGCGGCACCGAATCGATGAGCCAGGCACCGCACGTGGTGCGCGGCGCGCGCTGGGGCCTCCGGCTCGGCCCGTCGGCGCCATTCGAGGACACGCTCTGGGAGGGCCTCCGCGATTCGCACTGCGGTCTCTCGATGGCGGAGACCGCGGAGAACCTCGCCACGCGATTCGGACTTTCCCGCGAGGAGGTGGATGCCGTGGCGCTCCGGAGCCAGCAGCGCGCCGCCGCTGCCTGGCAGCGCGGTGACTTTGCGGCTGAGGTCGTGCCGGTTCCGGTGCCCAACCGGAAGACGCGGCAGGCCGAGCCGTGGGCCGCGGACGAGCACATGCGGCCGGATACGTCGAAAGAAGGACTCGCGCGACTCCCGCCCTACTTCAAGGCCGATGGCGTGGTGACCGCCGGGAATGCCTCGGGCATCTGCGACGGCGCGGCCGCGCTGGTTCTCGCCGACGAGGAGTTGGCGCGGCGGTCCGGGTGGGAGCCGATCGGACGGCTCGTGGCGTGGGGCGTGGCCGGCGTCGACCCGTCCATCATGGGATTCGGGCCCGTGCCCGCGTCGCGCCTCGCGCTCCGTCGCGCGGGGCTCCGGCTCGAGGACATGGACCGCGTGGAGATCAACGAGGCGTTCGCGGCGCAGTACCTGGCGGTGGAGCGGGAGCTCGGGCTCGACGCCGAGCGCACCAACGTCGAAGGCGGCGCCGTGGCGATCGGCCACCCGCTCGGCGCGAGCGGCGCGCGCATCACCGCGCACCTGCTCCACGCGCTCCGGCGCACGGGGGGGCGGTACGGACTCGGCAGCGCCTGCATCGGCGGCGGCCAGGGCGCCGCCGTGATCGTCGAAGCCTTTCCCGCAGCCAAGGAGTGAGCATGGAATTCGCTCTTGCGGCTCTCGCGCTCGCCGTCGGCTACACCTTCTCGAGCATCCGCGTCATCCGGCAGTACGACCGCGCCGTCACGTTCTTCCTGGGCCGGTTCTCGGGCACCAAGGGACCGGGCCTCATCTTCCTGCCGACCTTCTTCGCGGGAATGAAGCGGGTCTCGCTCCGGATCGTCGCCCTCGACATCCCGCCGCAGGACGTGATAACGCGGGACAACGTCTCGGTCCGGGTCAACGCCGTGCTCTACATGCGGGCGAGCGACCCCGAGCGTGTCGTGATGGAAGTCGAGGACTACATGTACGCCACGAGCCAGCTGGCGCAGACCACGCTCCGCTCGGTGCTCGGCGAAGTGGAGCTCGACGAGCTCCTCTCCGATCGCGAGAAGATCAACGCCGTCCTCAAGCGGATCATCGACGAGCGGACCGACGCCTGGGGCATCCACGTCTCGGCCGTCGAAGTGAAGGATGTGGACCTCCCCGAGCAGATGAAGCGGGCCATGGCGCGCCAGGCCGAAGCCGAGCGCGAGCGGCGCGCCAAAGTCATCGCCGCGCAGGGCGAGCTGCAGGCGTCCGAGACGCTGGCGCAGGCGGCGCACACCCTCGCCGCGGAGCCCATGTCGCTGCAGCTCCGCTACCTGCAGACGGTGATCGAGATCGCCTCGGAGAACAACTCGACGACGATCTTTCCGATCCCCGTCGACATCATCAAGCCGTTCGTGGACCTGGCGGCGGGCGCCGCTGCGGGAGCCGCGGCGCGCGCGCCGCGCGGCAACGAGCTCGCGGCGGGGACGACCACGGCCGCGCTCCCCGCTCCGGACCCGACACTGCCGCAGTTCCGGATCGAGGAGCGCGCGCGCACAGGCGGCGAGCAGGAGGAAAAGAAGTAGCATGGCGAGCGGCCCTCCGGCCCGGATCGATCGCGCGGCGCTCGAGCGGATCCTTCAGCGCGCGGCGGAGCTGCAGGCCTCGGAGCACGAAGGGTCGCACCTTTCCCCCGACGAGATCCTCTCGCTCGGCAAGGAAGTCGGGATCCCCCAGCGCCACCTGCAGCAGGCGATCCTCGAGGAGCGCACGCGTGTCACGGTCGCCGACCCCTCCGGCCTCCTCGACCGCATGGCCGGCCCCGCCACCGCCATGGCGCAGCGCGTCCTTCAGGGCGACGTGGAGCGGCTCGAAACGGCGCTCGTCGCCTACATGGAGGAGCACGAGCTGCTCTGCATCCAGCGCCGGCAGCCGGGCCGGATCACATGGGAGCCCATCGGCGGATTCCAGGCCACCATCCGCCGCTCGACCGCGGCGTTCGGCTCCGGCAAGCGGCCGTTCATGCTCGACCGGGCCAAGGTGGTCTCCGCCACGATCGTTCCGCTCGAAGCGGGCTATGCGCATGTCACGCTCGTGGCCGATCTCCGGCCCACGCGGGCCGGCTTCATCGGCGGCGCCGCGGCACTCGCCTCGATGGGCATTGCCGGCGCGGGCGTGCTGCTGGCGCTCGGCGCCTTCGCGCCCATCGCGATCGCGCCCGTGGCGCTGGGCGCCGGCCTCGGTTTCGGCACGATGCGCCAGTACCCACCGCGCGTCGAGCGCGTCCACCTCGGCCTCGAGCGCGCGCTCGACCACATCGAACAGGGCACCGTGAAGGCAAGTCATCAGCTGCCGCCGAAGACGCCGGGCCTCGGGTCGCTCATCACCGAGGAGATCCGCAAGGCGATCACGGCGGCGGCCGAGCGGGAGCGGGGCAAGCGGAGAGGCAGCTCATGAAGACCATCGCCTGGGTCGTCGCGCTGCTCGCAGGTGCGTGCTCGCTTTCCACGAGCCGGCCGCCCTTCCCGCCGATGCCCGAGGCCCGGGTCGGAGACCTCGAGGTCGAGGTGCCCGTCGCCACGGAGCGCCTGGCGAAGGCGCTCACGGAGGCGGGCATCCCGGTCGCACGCGTCTCGCCGCAGGACGGCTACCTGGAAACGCCCTGGTTCGACACCGCGACCGGCCAGCCCGCCGGCGGTCGCCGGCTCGGCCTCGACGTGGTGCGCGTCCGCGGCTGGGTGACGCCGTCGGCGCACGGGTCGAGTGAGGTAAAGGTCGAGACCGTGTACCGCCCCATTGCGGATCCCTCCCGGCCGGCGCGCGAGCTCGAGCGGAGCGTGCCGTACGCACATCCGGTGCGCGTGCTGGTGCGGAACGCGTATCGCACCATCGGTGCCCGTGTCTCGATGGAGGAGCCCGATGCGATCACGCTGAGCGCGCGCCGGGAGGCGGCCCGGCGCGCGCGGGCGCAACGCGACACGGTGCCGGCCGACAGCGTGCCAGCCGACTCGGCGCCGGTCGATTCGCTCGCACCGCCGGCAATTGCGGTGGACGACGCCCCGCCTTCGGCTGCGGACACCGCAGCACCGGCCGCGCAGGCGGCCGCACGCGACACGGCCGCTGCGGCAAGGCGAATGCCGACACCGACTCCCCCGCCCGCCCAGGCTGCGCGCGACACGGCCCGCGCACACCGAGCGGCGGCAAGAGACTCGGCCCGGGCCGTCGCGCCCGTGCCCGCCGCGAGAGATACCGTCCGCGCGGCGATTCCGGCTCCGGCAGTCCGGGACACGGCGCGCCCACCGCAGCCGGCCCCTCGCGAGCGTCCGCGCCAGGTCAGCGCGCAGCAACCCGCGCCGGCGGCCGGCTACGCCGTGCAGGTGGCCGCGACGTCCGACTCCGCTGCCGCCTCCCTCGCCGCCCGCCGCCTCGGCGCGATGGGCATCGAGGCGAACATCGTCCGCGATGCGGGGATGCTGAAGGTGCGAAGCGGTGTCTACCCGTCGCGCGAAGCGGCGCAGACCGTGCTGGGGCGGGTACGGCGGAGTTTTCCGGATGCGTTCATCGTGAGGTAGGGCCGGCGGGGGATTGGCCCGCCAGGCTCGGGGCCGCGCTGGCATCTACTGCGCGCACGAGAACCCGAGAGGGTGAAAGGCGCAGGGGCCCGTGCGCGCCGTGACGCTGCCGTTCAACATCAACGCGGTGGCGATGGCGGCGACGCTGGCGGCGCTGGAGGACGACCAGTTTCTGCCCCGCTATGCCGCGCAGGTCGCCGAGTCGCGCGAGCGGCTCTAT
>JBLNHD010000054.1:0-16896 GCA_050268825.1 Gemmatimonadota bacterium | reverse complement strand
CCGTCCGACCTCATTCCCGAGCTGCAGGGCCGCTTCCCGATCCGCGTGGAGCTCACGCCGCTCACCGAGGCCGACTTCATCCGCATCATGACCGAGCCGGAGAACGCGCTGACGCGGCAGTACCAGGCACTGGTGGCCGCGGAGGGGGCGGAGCTCGTCTTCACCGACGATGCGGTGGCCGAGCTCGCGCGCATGGCGTTCGCGGCCAACGACCGGATGGAGAACATCGGCGCGCGCCGGCTCCACACCGTGATGGCGGCGCTCATGGAGCAGCTCCTCTTCGATCTGCCCGAGCATCCGGAGAAGCGCATCGTCTACGACGCCGCCAAGGTCCGCGAAACGCTCGCGACGATCGTGAACGACGACGACCTGCGCCGGTACATTCTCTAGCGCCGGTTCCGGGCGTATCTTGGGGCATCCCCCCGAGACGGGTCACCGATGCAGGAGTTGCTCCGCCGGGTTCAGGCCGCGCTGGCTGGGCGGTATTCGATCGAGCACGAGCTCGGTCGCGGCGGGATGGCTGTGGTCTATCTCGCGCGGGACGAGCGCCACGGGCGGCCGGTGGCGCTCAAGGTGCTGCGCCCCGAGCTCGCGGCGTCGCTCGCCACCGACCGGTTCCTGCGCGAGATCGCGATCGCCGCCCGTCTCACCCATCCGCACATCCTGCCCCTGCACGACTCCGGCGAAGTCCCCGCCACATCGGAAGCCGACTTCACCGTTCTCTACTACGTCATGCCCTACGTGGAAGGTGAATCGCTCCGCGATCGCCTCTCCCGCGAGGGTCCCCTTCCGATCCGCGATGCACTCCGGCTCGCGCGCGGCGCCGCGACGGCGCTGGCCCACGCGCACGGCCACGGGATCATCCATCGTGACATCAAGCCGGAAAACATCCTGCTCGAGGACGGCGAGGCCGTCGTCGCGGACTTCGGACTGGCGCGGGCGCTCGACGCCGCCTCGGACGAGCCGCTCTCGGTGCCCGGCCTGGCGATGGGGACGCCGGCGTACATGAGCCCGGAGCAGGGCTGCGGCGACGACGTCGACGCCCGCACCGACATCTACGCCTGGGGCTGCGTCTTCTACGAGATGCTGGCCGGCGAACCGCCGTTCACCGGCGCCACGCCGCAGATGGTCCAGGCGCGGCACCGCAGCGAGCCGCCGCGCTCGGTGGCGCTGCTCCGCCCGAATCTCCCCGCGGGGGTCCAGGCGCTGCTGGAGTCGGCGCTGGCCAAGCTTCCGGCCGACCGGCCGGCGACAGCCGCTGCACTCGTCCGGACCCTGGACGATCTCATCGACGGCCAGACGACGCCCCCGCCGGCGGCCCCCGCGCCGAGTCCGGCGGCCAGGCCGCGCCGCTTCCCTGTGGGCGCGCTGGCCGCCATCGCCGCGCTCGGGCTCGTCGCCCTCTTCGTCGCGACGTCGCGCGGCGCCTTCGCGGGGGATCCCGCACCGCTGCTCGTCGCCGATTTCGAGGGGCCTGCCACGGATCCCGAGTTGACGCATGCATTCCGGGAGCTGGTGATTGCCGGCCTCGGCGCGTCATCCCGGCTTGCACCGGTCCCGCCCCATCAGGTGCGCGGCGCCATGCGCGACGCGGGGATGGCGGACACGCTCGCGGTGACGCTCGAGCGGGCGCGCGAGCTCGCGTACCGCCTTTCGGTGCGTGCCGTCGTGAGCGGAAGCATCGAGCAGCCATCGCCCGGCAGCTACGCACTCGTCGTCAGCACCGTGGACGCGGAATCAGGCCGGCTCCTCACCTCGAGCACCGAATCGGCCCAGGACAGCACGTTCGTCGCGGCCGTCGAGCGCCTCACCGCTCGGGCCCGCGAACGGCTCGGCGAGCGTCAGTCCGAGATCGCGGCCAACAAGCCCCTGTGGCAGGTGGCGACGCCCTCCTTCGCCGCCTTCCGGAAGTACGTCCAGGCCCTGGAGCTCGCGCGCGGCGCGAACCTCGCCGGCAGCAACCGGCTGCTGCACGAGGCCATCGCGCTCGATACCGCGTTCGCGGCCGCGTGGGGGGCACTGGGGATGAATTTCATCACCGAGCGGAACCTCGATTCCGCACGCCTTGCCTTCGGCGAAGCGCTCCGCCGCCCCGGCCGGCTCTCCGACGCCCAGCGCTACCGGATGAACGCGGAAGCCGCCTACGCGCTACACCGCGACCTCCCCGAAGCGGTCCGGTGGTACGGGCTCTACCTCCAGGAGGTGCCGCGTTCGGTCGGCGGCCGCAACAATCGGGGCCTCTTCCTTTCCGCGATGGGACGCTACGAGGAGGCCCTCGACGACTTCGATGACGCCATCGCGCTGGAACGGGGAGGGGACGCGCTCGCGCAGCCACAGCTCGTCAACGCCGCGCTCATGGCCTGGGCGCTCGGCCGGCCGGCGGAGGCGCGCCGCTACCGGGAGCGGCTGCAGGGGCCGTACGCCGACTACGCGACGCTGATCGATGCGGCCATCCGCGCGGACTGGGCGGTGGCCGAAACGGCGGCCACGCGGATCCAGGGCGATGCCACCACGCCCTCCTGGGTGAGGATGCAGGCCGTCGGGACGCTGGCCTCCGCGCTCGTGGCCCGCGGGGCCACGGATCAGGCGCGGGCACTGCTCGAGCGATCGGCCTCCGTCGGCGGCGCCGCGGGCCGCTGGTACCTCCGGGCCCTCCTTCTCCTTGCCGATGCGTCCGGCCAGCCCCGGCCCCTCCCGGATCTCCTCGCCGCGGACACGTCCGTGGCCGGCTCGCTCCTGCGAGCGGAATGGCTCGCCGCGCAGTCGGACAGCGTCGCGGCGGACTCGACTCTGGACGCGGTGCTCTCCCGGCATGACCTTGAGGAGGCATGGCTCGGCTTTTCGGAGCCCGTGGTGCGCGCACGCCTGCTCGCGGTCGGCGGGGACTGGGGCGGAGCGGCACGGCTGCTCTCCCCGATCGCCACTGCGGGCGAGCCCGACAACACGTCGCCCGACCGGGTCGGGACGCTGCACCTCCGGTGGCTCGCGGCAGTGGCGTGGGAGCGTGCAGGCCAGCCGGATTCGGCCCGGGTGCATTTCCGTCGGCTGGCGGAAACGACCCGGCTCACGGCAAACCAGCTTGCCCTCCGGGGGCTGGTTCTGCCCCATGCGGCCCGGCACCTCGTGTCACCCTGACCAAGGAGGATCCATGCCAATCCGAGTCCGCCTCTCCGCGCTGCTGGTGCTCGCGCTCGGCGTTACTGTACTGGCGTGCGCCGATCGCGACGGCATCGACGACCGCACCCGGGACCTCGGGGCCGCGAGCGAGGGACCCGGCATGATCTACGTGTCGCTCTCGGATTCGGCGTCGGGCAATCCGGTGCCGCGCTCGTCACTGCAGCTGCTGCTTGCCGCCGATCCGGACGAGAGCGATTCAACGCGGAGCATGATGGCCGCAGGCGACAGTGCCTCCGGCAATCCGACACCCCGCACCCTGCTGGTGACCTGCAGGGACGCGGAAGGCAGGACGATCCCGTGCGAGTGGGCGACGGCGCCCTGAGGCACCCCTGATGGCCCGCGACCTCCTCCCTGTCGTGCGCGAAATGCTCGCCGACGCCTATGCCGTCGAGCGCGAGATCGCGCGCGGCGGGGCGGCGCGGGTGTACCGGGCGCAGGACCGGGAGGGACGCGCCGTCGCGCTCAAGGTGCTGCATCCCGAGCTACAGGTGAGCGCGATGGCGGAGCGCTTCCTGCGGGAGATCCGCGTTGCCTCGAGCCTCGACCATCCGCTGATCGCACCGGTGCTCGACTGGGGCCAGCGGGACTGGCTGGTCTACTACGTCATGCCGCTGATCTCGGGCCCGACGCTGCGGACCTGCCTTTCGCGCCAGCGCCAGCTGAGCGTGGCGGACGCATGCCGCGTGGGCAAGGACGTGCTCGACGCACTCGATCACGCCCACAAGGCGCTGATCATGCACCGGGACGTGAAGCCGGAGAACATCATCATCTCGGGGCAGGGCGCCGTGCTGGTGGATTTCGGAGTGGCGCGTGCGGTGGAAGTGGCGGCGGGGGACCGCGTCACCGCGGCGGGAATGACGGTGGGCACGGCAGGGTACATGAGCCCGGAACAGGCCACGGGGGCGGTCGACCTCGATTACCGCACCGACCTCTACGCAGTCGGCTGCGTGCTCTTCGAGTCGCTGGCGGGGCGGCCACCGTTCGCGCACCGGAACCAGAGCGTGGTGCTGCAGCTCCAGCTGTCGGGTGATGCGCCCGACGTCCGCACTTTCCGGCCCGATACCCCGGAGGCACTCGCCGCCGCGGTGACCCGTGCGCTGCAGCGCCGCGCCGAGGACCGGTGGCGGACCGCGGCGGAAATGCGCGAGACGCTGGGCGAGTGCGGCTAGGGCTGCTCCGCGACGCGGAGGTCGATGTCGGCGTCGCGCAGGGCGGTTTCTCCCGTATCGCCGCCCAGGTCCGGGATTTCGTGCCACCCCGCCTGCTGCGCCAGCTCGGCCCGGCGCCCCGCGATCACCGCACCTGACGCCGGCATTGCGCGCGTGGCCAGGTTGAGCCAGGCCAGCGCTTCCTCGAAACCGAGCCGCTCGCGCGCGTGCTCCGCGGCCATGATCGCGAACCGGTAGGCCCGCTCGTCGTCGCGGCCCCGCTCCGCATGCCACGCGATCTCCCCTGCCGATTCCTTGAGCCGCTCCGGTCGTGCCGTCTCTTCGAGCGCGAGTGACAGCGCGCGGTGCAGCTCGGTGCGCCGGGCGGTGGTCAGGTCCGACCGCACGAACTGGCCGATGAGCGGGTGTGCGGTTTCATAGCTGCCATCGGCTTCGTCGACGAGATGACGCTCGACGAGCGCGTCCGCCAGCGCCGCGACGCGGAGCCGCGAGAAGCCGAGGACACGGGAGAGCACCTCGGTGCGCACGGGGCGCCCCGCGGCGGCGATCGAGGCCAGGAGATCGCGCAGCTCGTAGGGCAGGCGGGAAATCCGGGCGGACAGCGCGTCGCGGACCGAGCGCGGAATTTCGATACGCCCGAAGCTCTGCGCATCGGCCTCGGCCGGGATGACCCACTCGCGGGACACCGGAGTGACCGCGAGGAGCCCCTCCGCGAAGAGCATCTTCGTGATCTCGATGACCTGGAAGGGGTTGCCGTCGCTGACCTCGTAGAGCCGCCGGGCAAACCGCCGAGCCCCGGTGGGCGTCCGGATGTTCCCGAGCTGCCGCACCAGCCTCCAGACCTCGTCCTCGGACAGGGGCGTGACCGCCACCGGATGGCTGCGCGGCCGCGCAGCGAGGTCGACCACGAGCTGGCGGGCCGGCAGGTCCCGCGACATCTCGCCCGCGGTGATGGTGGCGAGGATGACGATCGGCACGTGCTCGAGGCGGTGCACCAGGAAGCTCACCAGCGCGCACGACTCGGCGTCGCACCACTGCAGGTCGTCGAGGAAGAGAATCGTGGGCCGTTCCGCCGCGAGCGAAAGGAGCACCTGCGCCACGGCTTCGAAGAGGCGGAGCCGCTCGAGCCCGCCCGCGCCGGCGGCAACCGGCTGGAGGCCGGGAAAGCGGCGGTTGAGCTCGGGGACGAGCCGGGACACCTCGGCCAGCCATTCGGGGTCGGTGCCGCTCAGGCCCGGCGCCGCGAGGCCCGCCCGCAACGCGCCCGCGATGGATCCGAACGGCGCCTCGTCCGTGGACTGGTATCCCTGACCCCGCAGCACCGTGGCCCCGTGGGCGATGGCCCACCGGATGAACTCCTCCGCCAGCCGCGTCTTGCCGATTCCTGCCTCTCCCTCGAGCAGCACGATCCGCGGGCCGTCGACCCTGGCCGCGTGGAGCGCCTGCGTGAGCTCGTTCCACTGCACTTCCCGGCCGACGAGGTCCGCCTCGAACCGCACCGGGGCCGGCGCCTCCTCGGCGGTGTCGGCCATGCCCGCCGCCAGCTCGAGCTGGCGCGCCAGGTCGGCGAGCGCCTCGCCAGGGGCGGCGCCGATCTCTCCCTTCAGGGTGTCGCGGAAGTCCCGGTACCGGGCGAGGGCGGTGGCGCGGCTGCCCTGGCAGTAGAGGGATTCCATGAGCACGCCCATCGCCTCCTCGGCGAAGGGGTCCGAGACGAGCCATCGCTCGGCCAGCTCCATGGCCTCGCGCCACCGCGACCGCGCCACGGCCTCGCGGGCGGCGCTGCGAATCACGTCCTGGTACTTGCGGAGCAGCCGCGCCCGAGTGCGCTCGAGCCACTCGTCGAAGCTCGGAGCCCCGCGCACCGTGAGCTCCCCGAAGAAGCGGGGCACGTCGTACTCGGCGGCCTTGCGTGGCTCAGCGCGGGCCGCCGCGAGGAACGCGGTGACGTCGCACTCGACCGGGCCGCTGATGGCGACCGAGTTGCGGTCGGCGGCGATGGCGTCCCCGAGGGCCTCGCGCAGGTGGAGCACCGCCTGCCGCAGGGAGGTGCGGGCGGCATCGTCGCCTGATTCACCCCAGAGGAGTGCGGCGAGGCTTTCGCGACTGTGCGATCCGGGCTCGAGCGTGAGGTAGGTGAGCAGCCCGAGGGCCTTGGCCGAAAGGTGGCAGGCAGGGCGCCCCTCGACCTTTACGTGTGGCGGGCCGAACAGTGTGAGTGCGAAGCCGGCCATCGGACTGTCTCCTGTGAACCAGCCAAACTACGCCCGGGGACCGAAAGGGCAAGAGCCGCTTTCACGGTTCGTTCACGCAGGGCTGGTATCCTGGTTCCCGTCCGATGGGCGCCAGGGCCTTTGCCGGGGGGAAGGGGAACATGGAGAGTGAGTCCGGGTCGATCGAGCTTCCGCTTACGCCGGTCCAGCAGGAGCAGGTCAGGAAGGCGACGGGTCGGGCGGCCGAGTCCCTGAGACTCCGCCCGGAAGAGCTCGAGGACCGGATCGCACCGGGGATGGCATACCGGCCGTGGCAGGGGCTCGACTGACGATTCACGATCTTTTCACGCAAGGTGGACATCGTTCGCGCAACCGATTTCTCACACCAGGAGCACACCATGTCCGAGTCCAAGGAGAACGTCCGGATCCAGCTCACCCCGGAGCAGAAGGCGATCGTGAAGAACGCGACGGGCAAGGATGCGGCGGCGGTCGAGTTCAGCGTCACGGAACTGGAAGAGCGGATCGCCCCGGGCACGCTGTACCCCGGCGCGGGCAAGGGCGGCGCCTGATCCACCGATCGGCAGGCATTCGGCACCAGAGTAGTCGTTCACGGTTCGAGGACACCTAACGCGGAGCACAGCCATGTCGAATCCCAAGGAGAACGTGAAGATCGAGCTCACCCCCGAGCAGAAGGCGATGATCAAGAACACCACGGGCAAGAGCGCCGATTCGGTCGAGTTCAGCGTGCAGGAGCTGGAAGAGCGGATCGCCCCGGGCACGCTGTTCCCGGGCGGACGGGGCGAGGCCTGAGTCACGGCTGAGTCGCCGGCCTGATGGAGCCGCCCGGTCCCGGGATTCGTCCCCGGACCGGGCTTGGCTCTTCCGCATTCCGGTCCCGACGGTAGCTTAGCCGGACCGCGCCTTCCCTTCGACAATCGGACCGATGACGATCCACCCCCCGCCCGACGGATCGAGCGCCGCACCCGACCTCCACGCGGAGATCGAGCGGCTCCGCCTGCTCCATACCATCGGGCAGGAGTTCAATTCCTCGCTCGATCTGGACGAGCTGCTCCCGCGCGTCTTCCACAGCGTGCTGACCGCGCTCAAGGCGCAGGGCGGCTCCCTCTGGATCGCGGAGGGGGAGCTGCTGCGCTGCGTGCTGGCGCTGGGCGGGGCGAGCGAGCGCCTCGTCGGCGCGCGCATGCCGCTCGGGACCGGCTTCGCCGGCGACGTGGCGAGCAAGCAGAAGACCACGGTCGTGACCCGGGCCATGGAGGACCCCCGCTTCCAGGCGAGCGTGGACAGCGCCGATGGCGGCGAGGTCTCGAGCGTGATGGCCACGGCGATGGTCGCGCGGGGGGTGACCGTGGGCTCGATCCAGGTCACCATGAAGGCGGGCGAAGGCGGGGTGTTCACGCAGGGCGATCGCGCGCTCCTCGAAGGCCTCGCCACGAGCGCGGCCACCGCGATCCGCAACGCCCAGCTCGTCGAATCCGAGCGGCGCGCGCGGGACCTGGCCGTGCTCCTCGAGATCAGCCGCGAGATCACCTCGACACTCGATCTCGACCGCGTCCTCCGCTCGGTGGTCAACCTCGCCTCCCGCGCGCTCCCCTTCGATCGCGGCGCGGTGGGACTCATGGACAACGGACGCTGCGACCTCCGCGCCGTCGCCGGGAGCGACGAGGTCAGCGCCAAGGACCTGGCGTCGAAGGACCTGGCGGCGCGCGCCGAATGGGCGGCGGGCCGCGGGGAAGCCTTCTATCTCACCGACAGCGCCGCCCCCGGCTCCGACGCCGAGCGCACGTTCGTCAGCATCTTCCGGGATGACCTCGCCACCGCCAACACGCGCAGCGGTCTCTACCTTCCGCTCAAGGACGAAGAAGGTGTCCTCGGCGTCCTGATCTTCGAGGCCGAGCGGCCCGAGTTCCTCACCGACGCCCAGCGCGAGCTCGCCGGCATCCTCGCCAACCAGACCGCGGTGGCGATGCGCAACGCGCAGCTCTATCACCAGGTGCCGATGGTCCAGGCGCTGGGCTCGCTGGCCGAGCGCCGCCGCGCGATCATGAAGCTGCCGCGCCGGCGGCTGTACCTCTATGCGGGGGCGGCGGCCGTTGCGCTCGCGGCGCTCACCCTCATTCAGTGGCCGCTGCGCGTCGGCGGGTCGGAGCCGCGGTTCCGCCCGGCGGCGCGCAGCGATGTACGCGCGCTCGTGCCCGGGGTCATCGAGCGGGTGCTCGTCGGCGAGGGAACGCCCGTGGCCCGCGGGGCACCGATCGCGGTGCTGCGGGATCCGGAGCTTCGGGCGGAGCGTGCCTCCGTCGAGGGCGAGGCGATGGCGGCAGAGCGATCCGCGGAGCGCGCCGCCAGCCGCCGCGACGTCGCCACCGAGCGGTTGCAGCGTGCGCGCGCGGCGGCGTTCCGGAGCGAGGTGGCGCTGCTCGACGAGCAGATCGCGGCGCTCACGGTGCGGGCCCCCGTCGCCGGCATCGTCCTGAGCGAGCGGCCCGCCGAGCGGGTCGGTGCCCATGTGCGCGCCGGCGACGTGCTCGTGACGCTCGGGCGCACCGACACGCTCGAGCTCGAGTTCGGCGTGGACGAGCGGGACGTCCCGCGCGTGCGCGAGGGCAACGAAGTGCGCCTGCGCGTGGATGCCCTCCCGCAGCGCACGTTCGCCGGACGCGTCGTGTCCGTCGCCCCCCTCCCGGGCGATGGCGGCGAGACCGCCAGCTTTCCGGTGCGCGCCGCGATCCCCAATCCCGACGCCGTACTTCGTCCCGGCATGACGGCCTATGCCCGCGTGCTGACCGAGCCGGCGTCGCTCGCCACGCGAATCCTCCGTGGACCGTCACGCTGGACCCGGCTCATGCTCTGGAGAGCGATGCCATGAGACCCTGCCTCTGCACCCCCGCGCTGGCCGCACTGCTCGCCGCGTGCGGCGCGTCTGCGGCTCCGCCGCCGGACGACCGGAGCGATCCCGACGCACCGACCGTGGCCGTCGAGTCGGTGATGGTGGACATTCCCCTGTCCCTCCCGGCGCAGCTCTACGTCGAGCGCGATGCGCTGGTGCATGCCCGGTCCACGGGCCGCGTCGAATGGCTCGGCGCGGACCTCGGCACGCCGATCAAGGCCGGCCAGGTCCTGGCCCGGCTCGAAAGCGTGGACCAGGAGATCGCCGTCTCGCGGACCGAGGAAGCACACGAGGTGGCGCTCCGTGCGGCGCAGCGGCAGCGCGAGCTCTCCGCCCGCGGTGTCGCGACGGCGGCCGACTCGGAGCAGGTGGAGTCGGCACTCAACCGCGCCGAGCTCGACCGCAGGCAGGCGCGGCGCGATCTCGAGCTCACCCGGATCACGGCGCCGTTCGCCGGCGTCGTGAGCGCGCGCTACGGCCGTGCCGGTCGCCTCGTCTCGGACGGGGATTCGCTCTTCCGCGTGACGGCACTCTCGCCGCTCCTCGCGAGTGTGCAGGTGCCCGAGGCCGATGCGGCCCTGCTCGGTGTCGGGTCCACGGCGGAGGTGATCGGCGAGGGCGGATCGGGACGGGCCCGGGTGGTGCGCGCCGGCCCGATCGTCGACGCTGCGAGCGGCACCCGCGAGTTCGTGCTCCAGATCGTCGAAGGCCAGGGCCTCCGGCCGGGCGGCAGTGCGACGGTGCGGATCGGGAACCGCCGCCGCACCGCACTCGCGCTTCCGCAGGAGGCCGTGAGTCCCGAGGGCCTCGTCCTCGTGATCGAGGACGGGCGCGCCACGTCGCGCGCCGTCACGTTCGGCGGCGACCTCGGCGACGGGCGGATCGAAGTCGTGAGCGGCCTCAGCGCCGGTGAGCACGTGGTGCGCGCAGCGCGATGAACCCGACGCCTCGCCTCCGGAGCGACCTCATCCTGGTCGAGCAGACCTACCGCGGCGAGCAGACGTACATCGTGAAGGACCCGATCAGCCACAAGTACTTCCGCTTCCGCCCGATCGAAGTGCTCGTGATGCAGGCGTTCAACGGCCAGCGGACCGTCGCCGAGGCCGCGGCCTCGCTCGTCGAGGAAGGCGTGCCCGTGACCGCGGCCGCCCTCGGCGGCTTCGCGCACTCGCTGGACCGGATGGGCCTGCTCGAGCGCACGCTCGGTGAGCGCACGGTGCTCGAGCTCGAGCGCCTGCGTGCCGAGCGACGCAGCCGCCAGCGGAAGCCGCTCTTCCGCGGCTCCATCATGCGCATGCGCTGGTCCATCGGCGACCCCGACGCGCTCTTCGATCGCTGGATGCCGCGCCTCCGGTTCTTCTTCTCGACGCCGTTCTTCGTCCTCTCGGCCGCGCTGTTCCTTGCCTACCTGATGGTCCTCGTCCTCAAGTGGGGGGACTTCACGGACGGCGTCGTGGCCCTCTACACCCCGTCCGAGTTCACGCTCGAGAAGATCGCGACGATCCTCATGACGACCGTCGCCATCGTCGGGATCCATGAGGTCGGGCACGGGGTGACGTGCAAGCACTTTGGGGGGAAAGTGCACGAGATGGGCGCCATGCTGATCTACTTCAACCCCGCGTTCTACTGCAACGTGAACGATGCGTGGACCTTCCCCGAGCGGAGCGCGCGCCTCTGGGTCACTGCCGCCGGTACCTGGGTTCAGCTGGTGCTCGCCGGCATCGCCGCGATCGTGTGGTGGATGGCGGTGCCGGGCACCGTGATCTCGAACGTGGCGCTCACGGCCGTGGTCGTGGGCGGCGGGCTCACGGTCCTGGCGAACGCAAATCCGCTGATCCCTCTCGACGGCTACTACGCGCTGAGCGACTGGCTCGAGATCTCGAACCTCCGCCAGCGCGCGTTCAAGCATGCGGGGTGGCTGGTCAGGAGAAAGGTGCTGCGGCTCGACGTGCCCGAGCCGGCCGTGGCACCCGACGAGCGGCGGGTGCTGATCCTCTACGGCATCTTCGCCACGCTCTACATCGGCACGATCCTCTCCGTGGTGGCGCTCACCGCGTTCGGGTGGATCAGCGGCGCGCTCGGCGTGGCGGCGGGGCTCCTCTTCCTCGCCGCCGTGCTCATGATGCTGCGCGGCAAGATCCTCGAGGGGTGGCGGACCCTCCGCTCCGCGGCGCGGGAGCACGGCTCGCGCCTCCGCGGCTCGGCCGCGCTCCGCCGGGGCGGGATCGCGGCGGGGCTCGTCGTGCTCCTCCTCCTGCTGCTGCCATGGCCGATCACGGTCTCCGGCGGGTTCACGATGCTGCCGGCGCGGGCGCTCGTGCTCGAAGCGCCCGAGGACGCCGTCGTGGCGCAGGTGCTCGTGCGCGAGGGGACGCAGGTCTCCGCGGGAGCGCCGCTCCTCCGGCTGCGCAACCTCGCGCTCGAGCGCGACGCGATCGTCGCCGCGCGCGAGGCGGACTCGCTCGCCACCGTCGTCCGGATCGCACGTGCCGCCGGGGACGCGGGACGGGCCGCCATGATCGAGGCCGAGTACCGCAGCGTCGCCGCGCTGGCGCAGGGGCTGGGCGAGCGCGCGGGCGCGCTCACGGTGCGGGCGCTCATGGATGGCTCGGTGATGTCGGAGCGCCCGGAGGAGCTGCTGGGCCGGCAGGTCGCCGCCGGCACGCCGCTTCTCATGGCGGGCGCCGCCGGCGCGTCGGAAGCACGGGTCGTGCTCCACGGTGCGGGCGCGAGTCTCGTCCGGAGCGGCCAGCCGGTGCGTCTCGCGCTGCACGACGGGAGCACGGCCACCGGTACCGTCGCGAGCGTGGCGCCGGCGTCGGACAGCACCAGCGGCACGACCGAAGCGCGGGTCCGGATCGAAGAGGCGGCGTGGCGGATGGGCGCGCGCGGAACGGCGCGCATCACGCTCCGCGGCTCGTCGATCGCCGGCGCCGCCCTCTGGCGGCTCCGCTCCGGCATCCGCAGCGACCTGCTCTTCTGAGAGGAATCCATCATGGCGCGCGATCTCGTCGCCCTCATCAACACCACCCTGGCGGGCCGGTTCGTGGCGGAGCGTGAAGTGGGGAAGGGGGCAACGGCGCGAATCTACCAGGCACGCGATGCGGCAGGACGCACCGTCGCGCTCAAGGTCCTGCGCCCCGAGCTGCTCGTGAGCGTCGAGGCGGATCGGTTCGTCCGGGAAATCCAGATCGCGTCGCAGCTGAATCACCGGAACATCGCGCGCCTGGTCGATTCGGGGAATGCGGACTGGGTGGTCTATTACGCCATGGAGCTCGTCGAAGGCCCGACACTGCGCGAACGCCTGGACGCGGGACCGCCGCTCACCGAGTCCGAGGTGACCGCCATCGCCTCCGACCTGCTCGCCGCCCTCGGGCAGGCGCACGCGCTCGGCGTGGTGCACCGGGATGTGAAGCCGGAGAATGTCGTGCTCTCGCCGGAACGCGGCGCCGTGCTCCTCGACTTCGGGATTGCCCGCGCGATGCAGGAGTCGGGGGCCGCCAAGCTCACCGGCACCGGCATCGCCCTCGGCACCTGCCAGTACATGAGTCCCGAACAGATCATGGCCACCGCCGAGCTGGACCAGCGCACGGACCTCTATTCGCTCGGTTGCCTCCTCTACGAATGCCTCACCGGCGCACCGCCGTTCGTGCATCCGAGCGATGCCGTGGTCATGCAGCGACAAGTGATGGAAGCACCCGCCGAGCTCGCCGCGCGACGGCCGGATGTCGATCCGACGCTGGCCGCGTGCGTCATGCGGGCCCTGGCCAAGCGGCCCGCCGACCGCTGGGGCTCCGCCGCCGACATGCGCCAGGCGCTCGAGCTCGGCTCCCGCTCCACCGTTTAGCCTCCCCGCAGAAGGCGTCGGGTAGCCTCTCGGCCCTAGACTCCGGCCGCCAGCGCGGCTACTATCCCCCTGCCAATTTGACTGCCCCCTCTGCAGCCGAGCTGTAACTGCATGTCCAAGCGCGACTTTCTCGCCATCCCCGACTTCTCCCGCGCTGAGCTTCACGCCCTGTTCGATCTCGCCGCCCGGATGAAGCGCGGCGAGTACCGCGAGAAGCCGCTCGCCGGGAAGACGCTGGGCATGATCTTCACCAAGAGCTCGACGCGGACCCGCGTCTCCTTCGAAGTCGGGGCGTTCCAGCTCGGCGGCCATGCCCTTTTTCTCTCAGCCCGCGACATCCAGCTCGGGCGGGGCGAGCCGATCCGCGACACGGCGCGCGTGCTGTCGCGGTATCTCGACGGGATCATGATCCGCACGTTCGATCACGCCGACGTCGAGGAGCTCGCCCGCTTTGCCTCGATCCCCGTCATCAACGGGCTCACCGACCTGCTGCATCCCTGCCAGATCCTCGCCGACCTCCTCACGGTCCGCGAGCACCTCGGCGGCTGGGACGGCAAGGCGATCGCCTGGATCGGCGACGGCAACAACATGGCGCACAGCTGGATCAACGCCGCCGGCTCGCTCGGCTTCGAGCTCCGGCTCGCCTGTCCCGAGGGATACGATCCCGACCCGGCCATCCTGGCGCGGAACCGGAAGCTCACGACGATCACGCTGACGCGAGATCCCGGGGAGGCCGCCGCGGGGGCGCACGTCGTGAACACCGATGTATGGGCGTCTATGGGCCAGGAAGACGAGCAGGCGGTGCGCGAGAAGGCCTTCCGCGGCTACCTCGTGGACGACGCACTCATGGCCCGGGCGGCGCCGGAGGCGATCTTCCTCCACTGCCTTCCCGCACACCGCGGGGAGGAAGTCGCGGAGAGCGTCATCGAAGGAAAGCAGTCGCGCGTGTGGGACGAGGCCGAGAACCGGCTGCACGTGCAGAAGGCGCTGATGGCCACGCTGATGGGAGGCGGGAGCGCGCGCTGAGCGCCGGCCTTCCCGCGGCAGCGCCGGTCGCCCACTCTGATCCACCGTTTACCCGGACACTCGATCCATGACCGACCTCAAGCGCACGCCACTGTTCGAGACCCACCGCGCGCTCGGCGCCAAGATCGTGCCCTTCGCCGGGTACGAGATGCCGGTGCAGTACCCCTCGGGGATCACGGCCGAGCATCATGCGGTGCGAAAGGGGTGCGGGATCTTCGACGTTTCGCACATGGGGGAGTTCGAGATCACGGGCCCCGATCGGAACGCCTTCGCGAACCGCTTCACCTGCAACGACGTCGGTGCGCTCGAGGCGGGAGAGGTGCAGTACTCCGCGATCCTCACGCCCGAGGGAACCTTCGTGGACGACTGCACGGTCTACCG
This sequence comes from Gemmatimonadota bacterium, assembly GCA_050268825.1. Lineage (GTDB taxonomy): Bacteria > Gemmatimonadota > Gemmatimonadetes > Gemmatimonadales > GWC2-71-9 > CAMLLJ01. The sequence goes on along the minus strand of JBLNHD010000054.1, from coordinate 2,175 downwards.
GTTCGAAGACAAGATCATGGTGGTGGTGAACGCCTCGAACCGCGCCAGGGCCTGGGAGCACATCGTCGACCAGAAGCTTGGCAAGAACGTTCGCCTGCGCGACATCTCCGACGATATCGGGCTCCTCGCCGTCCAGGGCCCCACCACCGAAGCGCTGGTGCAGCCGCTGACCGGGACGAACCTGCGCGACATCGGGTATTACAAGCACACCACCGGGCGGATCGCCGACGTGGACTGCTTCATCTCGCGCACGGGCTACACCGGGGAAGACGGCTTCGAGCTCTATTGCCGCGCGGGCGAGACGCAGAAGCTCTGGGACGCCCTGACCGGCGCCGGCGCCGTCCCGATCGGCCTCGGCGCGCGCGATTCGCTCCGGCTCGAGATGGGCTACGCGCTCTACGGCAACGAGATCGACGACACGATCACCCCGCTCGAAGCTGGGCTCGCGTGGATCGTCAAGCTCGACAAGGGGGCACCGTTCACCGGTGCGGAGGCGCTGCGGGCGCAGAAGGCGCGGGGCGTGACGCGGAAGATGGTCGGCTTCCGGCTCACCGAGCGCGGATTCCCGCGGCACGGGTATCCGGTGCACTTCGACGGCCGCCAGGTGGATATCGTGCGGAGCGGCACGGTGAGCCCGTCGCTCGGGTACGCTATCGGCACCACCTACCTCCCGGCCGAGGCCGCGAAGAAGGGGACCGCCTTCGAGGTGGAGATCCGCGGCGAGCGGGTGCCGGCCGAGGTCGTCTCGCGGCCATTCTACACCGGCGGGTCGGTCCGGAAGCCGTGAGGGCGCCGGTCGGCCCGGGGGCCTGAGATGCGCGTCGCGATCCTCACCGTGTCCGACGCCGGGAGCCGGGGCGAACGCGAAGACCGGTCGGGGCCGGCCGTGGCGGCGTGGGCCGAACGGCGCGGATGGCAGGTGAGCGCGCGCGCGATGGTGCCCGACGAGGCTGCGGAGATTGCGAGCGCGCTGCGCGACTGGGCGGATGCGGGCCGCGCCGACCTCATCCTCACGACCGGCGGCACCGGCCTCACGCCCCGGGACGTCACGCCGGAGGCGACGCGCGCCGTGCTCGAGCGCGAAGCCCCCGGGATCCCCGAAGCGATGCGCGTGGCCGTGCTGCGCGACTTCCCGCGCGCCGCGCTGTCGCGCGGCGTGGCCGGCACGCGCGCGCGTGCCCTCATCATCAATCTGCCCGGCAGCCCCGGCGGAGTTCGCGACGGACTCGCGGTGCTCGACGGCATCGTCGAGCACGCGGTCGACCTGCTCCGGGGGGAGCGCACGGAGCACGGATAGCGGACGCCGATGCCTTCCCAGGTTCTCATCTCGATGGACGATCTCGAGGTCGCGGTGCGCCTCAACGCGGCGCTCGAGGCCGCCGGACTGCGCACCGCGATGTTCTCGGCGCTCGACGACGCGACCGGCGCGCTCCGCCGCGAGCGGCCCGACCTCGTCGTCCTGACCGGCGCCGTGCACGAGCCGCCCGCGCGCCACCTCGCGGCGCTCGCGCGCGACAACGAGGTCTCCACGCTCGCCCTCCTCGAGCCGACCGATTCCGAGCGGGCCGACCGCGTCGAGCGGCTCGGCGTCACCGAAGTCATGACGAAGCCTGTCGCCGCCGACGACCTCGTCGCGACGGCGCAGCGGCTCCTCGCGCGGCGGGGCCTGCAGGAGCGCACCGGCATCGCGGGCGAGAGCGAAGCGGTGCAGGAGGTGCTGGTCCGCATCGAGCAGATGGCGCCGGTGTCGAGCACCGTGCTCATTCTCGGCGAGAGCGGCACCGGCAAGGAGCTCGTCGCCAAGGCGATCCACGATCTCTCGCCGAGGCGGGGGAAGGCGTTCATCGCCGTGAACTGTGCCGCGCTGCCCGAGACGCTCCTGGAAAGCGAGCTCTTCGGGCATGAGAAGGGTGCCTTTACCGGAGCCGCCGAGCGCCGGCTGGGGCGCTTCGAGCTCGCCGACGGGGGGACGATCTTCCTCGACGAGATCGGCGAGATCCCCTTCAGCGTGCAGGTCAAGCTCCTGCGCGTGCTCGAGAGCCGCACCTTCTTCCGTCTCGGGGGCACCCAGCCGATCCGGGTGGACGTCCGGGTCATCGCCGCGACCAACCGCGCGCTGCGCGAAGCGGTCCAGCTCGGCGAATTCCGGGACGTCCTCTACTATCGGCTCAACGT
>JBLNHD010000053.1:0-14193 GCA_050268825.1 Gemmatimonadota bacterium | reverse complement strand
GGCTGACCCGCGCTGGGCAGTTGCCCGGAGCGTGCAGCCGGAGCATCGTTACCGAAACGATGCTCCGGTTGTTCGTTTTCGGCGGGCTCCGCCTCGAAGACTCCCGCGATCGCCTCTCTGCGCCGGCCGTCCGGCGGCGCTCGCTCGCGCTGCTCGCGCTCGTCGCCGCGGCGGGGCCGCGCGGCGTCACGCGCGAGCGACTGCTCGGCATCCTCTGGCCGGAGCGGCCGGAGGAGCAGGGCCGGCACGCCCTCGCGCAGGCGCTGTATGCGCTCCGCAAGGAGATCGGCGGCCTCGATCCGTTCGAGACCGTCGGTGCCGCGCTCCGCCTGAACGCGGACGTGCTCGAATCGGACGTGGGGGATTTCCTCCGCGCCGTCGAAGGACGCGCGTGGCGTGCGGCGCTCGATGCCTACGGCGGTCCGCTGCTCGAGGGATTCTACCTGCCGCAGGCCGAGGCCTTCGAACAATGGGTGGAGGGCGAGCGCGGCCGCTTCGCCACCCTGCACCGGACGGCCCTCGAGCACGAGGCCGAAGCGCTCGAGCGGGCCGGCGATGCGCGCGGGGCCGCGCGGTGGTGGCGCGAGATCACGCAGCTCGATCCGCTCGCCGCCGCGCCGAGGATCCGGCTCATGCAGGCGCTCGCGGCCGCGGGCGAGCGATCCGCTGCGCTCGACGAGGCGCGCCGCCACCGCGACGCGCTCGCCGCGGAGCTCGGCGTCGGGCCGGATGCGGGGGTGGCGGCGCTCGAGCGTTCGCTGACAGCCGCAACGCCGCCGGCCGCGGCCTCACCGCTCTCTGATCGCGCGGCGATGGTGGTGGCGCCGGCGCCCAATGCCCCCGCTCCCCGCCCCGCCGCGACCCACGCCAGGCAGCAGCGCCGCCGCGGCGTGCTCGCACTCCTGATCCTCACCGCCGCGCTGCTCGTCGCCTTCCTCGCACGGCGCGAGGCGGGCGACCCGCCGGTCGTGGCCGTGGGCATCGTCGAGAGTCACCTCCGGCGCGACACCACCGGCATCGCCCGCTCCCTCGGCGACCTGATCGCCACGCACCTCGTGCAGGTGCCGCGGCTCCGCGTGGTCGGCCGCGCGAGGCTTCTCGAGGTCCTCGGTGAGGATGCCGAGCGGCCTGGGCCCGGTGTCCTGGCGCGAGCCGCACGCACCGCCGGCGCGGACGAGCTCATCGAGGGAGTGCTCTACGCGGACCCGGCGGGCTACCGCCTCGACCTGCGCAGCACTCGTCTCGCCGATGGCGAGGTGCGAGAGGCCGTGACCGCCACGGCGCGCGACCCGGTGCAGCTCGTGGAGAGCGCAGTCGCGGCGCTGGCCGGGCGCTGGAATCTCCAGGCGCCGACGACGCCTCTCCGCTCCGTCACCAGCGTGTCGCTCACGGCCCGCCGCTTTCTCGACGAGGGGCTGCGCGCCTATTTCTCCGGCGACCAGCGCAGCGCGCTGGGCCTCTTCCGGCTCGCGCTCGCCGAAGACACGACGTTCGCGATGGCGGCGTATTATCTGGCGCGCAACGAGCGATCCAACCCGGGCCCGGCCTGGGAGCGGGCCATGCGGCTGGCAGAGCGTGCCACCGATCGCGAACGACTCCTGATCCTCGCGTCGGGCGCGCTCGAGATGAACGACGCGCAGGGGCTCGCGTACGCGGAGACCCTGAGCGTGCGCTATCCCGACGACCTCGACGGGATCCGCGTGCTCGGCGACCTGCGGCTCACCAACGGCGACTTCAATGCGGCGGCCGCGGCGTTCGACCGGGTGATCGCGCTCGACTCGGCCGGCCGCACCGGGAGCGTGGCGCACTGCCATGCGTGCGAGGCCGCGGCGCAGGGGATCTGGGCGGCGCTGGCTGGCGATTCGCTCGCGCGGGCGGAGCGGCTCGCCCGCGCGATGGCGGAGTGGCCGGGAGGGCGCGTCTCGTCGCCCGCGCTCCTCGCGACCGTCCTGCTCCGGCAGGGCCGCACGAGCGAGGCCGTGGCGGCGGCCCGCGAGGCGGCCCGCAGCGAGCCGAGCGTCTCCGCCGAGGCAGTCGAGCTCGATGCGCTGCTGCGCGAGGGCGAGGTGGCCCGCGTCGATTCGCTCATGAGCCTCCGGCTCGCGTCGACGCAGTTTCCCGAGACCCGGTCGCCGATCCTCGAGCGGCTGAGCCGCACGCGGCGCGAGGGTGGCCGCCCCCGCTCGGCGCTCCCGCTCGCCGACGAGCGGATCCGCACGCAGACCGAAGCGGTCCGCACCACCTACGCATTCGTGCATCTCGAGCGCGCGCTTTCGCTGCTCGAGCTCGGCCGCCACGATCCGCGCCGGGCGCGGCAGGCCGCGGCACTCTTCGACAGCATGTCGGCGATGCCGTCGTACGCCGAGGTCCGGATGCCGCGGCATCGGGTGTGGATGTGGTCGCACGTGGCCACCGCGCTCGCGCGCGCAGGCGATACGGCGGCGCTGCCACGGCTCGAGGAGCGCATCGCGCGCATGGCGGCGCGCTCTTCCTATGGCCGCGACCGCCGGCTCCGGTACTACGTGCGCGGACTGCTCGAGGAGGCGCGAGGAAACTGGGAGGCGGCACGGCTGGCGTACACTGCCGCCGTCTGGTCTCCCACCGAGAATGCGGTGGCGCCGGCGCTCGCCCGGGCCGCGCTGCGCACCGGCCGGCCGGCCGACGCGATCCGCGCGCTCGAGGCCTGGCTCCGGGGGCCGCTCGACGCGTCGAACCAGTACGCGCCCCGCTGGGAGGCACACCGCCTCCTTGGGGATGCGTACGCGGCGAGCGGCGATTCGGTTCGGGCCCGCGTGCACCATGACTGGGTTCGCCGGGCATTGCGGAACGCCGAGCCCGAGTATCGCGGCATTCTCGACTCGTTGCGGTAGATCAGGCGGGAGCGAGCCGGGCAATGCGGGCGCGCAGGAGCCGGCGCTCGCCTTCGTTCCGCGTCAGGGTGATGGCGCGCTCGAGCTCGGCCCGTGCTTCGTCCGTCCGGCCGAGCTGCGTGAGGAATTCGGCGCGGACCGCCGGCAGAAGATGGTACGACGCGAGCGCGGGCACGCCCACGAGCTCATCCGCCAGCGCGAGGCCGGCCGCCGGGCCGAACGCCTTCCCCAGCGCGACGGCCCGGTTCAGCTCCACCACCGGAGAGGGACCGAGGCGGGCAAGCGCCTCGTAGAGCGCCGCGATGCGTGGCCAGTCGGTCTCGCCGGCCGTGGCTGCGCGTGCGTGACAGGCGGCGATCGCCGCTTGCAGCGCGTAGGGGCCGAGCGCGCCGCCGAGGGCTTCCGCCCGCGCCAGCGCCGCGAGCCCCCGGCCGATGAGGATCCGATCCCACCGCGTTCGATCCTGGTCGAGCAGCAGGACCGGTTCACCGTTGCGGCCGACCCGTGCCCGCAGGCGCGACGCCTGAATCTCCATGAGCGCCACGAGTCCGTGCACCTCCGGCTCCCCGGGCGCGAGGCCGGCGAGCACCCGACCGAGCCGGAGCGCATCCTCGCACAGCGCCGGACGAACCCAGTCCTCGCCGGCCGTGGCGGCGTAGCCCTCGTTGAAGATCAGGTAGACCACTTCGAGCACCGAGGCGAGGCGCTCGGCCAGCTCGGCGCCTCGGGGCACCTCGAACGGCACGCGCGCGTCCGCGAGCGTCCGCTTGGCGCGCACGATCCGCTGCGCCACGGTACTCGTCGGGACGAGGAATGCGCGCGCGATCTCCTCGGTCGTGAGGCCGCCGAGGAGGCGGAGCGTCAACGCGACGCGCGCCTCCGTGGAGAGGACCGGATGGCAGGCCGTGAAGATGAGGCGCAGCATGTCGTCGCCGATCTCGTCGTCGAGCGGCGTGTCGAAGTCAGGGGCCTCCCGGGCAGCATCCATGAGCTCGTGCCCGATCTGCGCGTGCTTCTCCTCGACCCGCCGGCTGCGGCGAAACTGGTCGATGGCCCGGTGCTTCGCCGTGGCCATGAGCCAGGCACCGGGATTGTCGGGGATCCCGGCTTCCGGCCACCGCTCGAGCGCGGCGAGGAGTGCATCCTGGGCGAGGTCCTCCGCCACGCCCACGTCGCCGGTGCGCCGCGCCAGCGCGGCGATGAGCCGGGCCGATTCGATTCGCCAGACCGCTTCGATGGCCCGCTGGGTCGCTTCGATGGACATGCGACCAATCGAAGCAGGCCCGCGGTCGCGCGCAAGACGAGTGCGGCGCTAGTCCGGCCCGGCGCCCGGCTCCACGATCTCCCGCACCTCGCACTCCACTTCACACCCCGGCCAGCGGTCGTGCACGGCCATGAATCGCCGGGCGAGCTCGACCGCCTCCGCACGGGACGAGGCCCTGACGACCGCGTAGCCCCCGATCACTTCCTTGGCTTCGGCGTAGGGGCCGTCCGTGACGCTCTGCCTCCCGTCCGAGAGGCGGAGCCTCACGCCTTCCGCGGCCGGCATGAGTCCACCCGTGTCGAGCAGCACCCCGGCCGCATGCATCTCGCCGATGAACGCACCCATGGCGGGCATGAACCCGGGCGGCGGCGGATTCTGCGCCATCTGCCTCTCGTCGGCACGCACCAGCATCATGAAACGCATGCTACCTCCTTCGCTTCGGCAAGAAACTCGGCCACGACCGGCGCCACCACCTCGCCCGGGGCATCGTGATCGTGCCCCTCCAGGATCGCGAACGTCCCCTGCGGAAGGAGCCCGGCGATGCGCAGGGCGGTGGTCCGGAGGAAGCCGGCGCTCACCCCGCCGGCAAGGACGAGCGTCGGCACGCCGATCGAGCGGACGAGCGACTCCGGGATGGTGCCGCCGGTGAAGTCGCCCATCACCTCGAAATCGTAGGGCATGGTGCGGGCAATGGAGAGCATCGCCGGGTTCGTCCGGAGCGCTTCGACCACCGCCGGCGAAAGCCCGAGCAGCCGGAAGAAGTCCGCGATCGCATCGCCGCAGCGATCGGCGGCGACCGCGCTCCGCACCCGCCTGGCGAGCGACTCGGCGCTGGCGCGGCTCTCCGGCTCGTCCGGTCCGTACGGGGGCTCATGGAGCACGAGCCGGGAGACCGGGAGCCCGGCCGCCGCGGCGCGGAGGGCCAGGCCGGCCCCCGAGGAATGGCCATAGACCATCGCCCGGCCTCCGGCGGCCTCGATCAGCACGGCGAGATCCTCGATTTCGCGCTCGACGGCGTACGGTGCGGTATCCCCGCTCTCCCCGCGCCCCCGCCGGTCGTAGGTGAAGACGGAAAAGTGCTCGCTGAGGCCGTAGGCCAGCTCGGCCATCCGCTGGCGATCGCAGAAGATGCCACCGATCACCGCGACGGCCGGCCCCGCTCCGATACGCTCATACGCGATCCGGGTTCCATCTGCCGATCTCACGAACTCGGTCATGATCCCTCCAGGTCCAGGAACTCGTTGCCGTTCCTACTGCGTCGAACGACACGGTCCGATTTCGACATGGCCCGCGCACGCCGCTCTCCACGCACGGGCCTGCCGGGGCTTCGACAAAAAAGGCCGCCCCGGGGAGCGGCCTTCCGGGGGGAGGAGGCGGACTCAGTAGCGATAGTGCTCCGGCTTGTACGGCCCGTCCACCGGAACTCCGATGTAGGCCGCCTGGTCGGGTGAGAGCTTCGTCAGCTTGACGCCGAGCTTGTCGAGGTGGAGGCGGGCCACCTTCTCGTCGAGCACCTTGGGAAGGGTGTAGACCTTCCGCTCGTACGTGTCCGCCTTCTGGTGCAGCTCGATCTGCGCCATGACCTGGTTGGTGAAGCTCGCGCTCATGACGAAGCTCGGGTGCCCGGTGGCGCAGCCGAGGTTGAGCAGGCGGCCCTCGGCGAGGATCATGACGCTGTGCCCGTCGGGAAAGACGAACTCGTCGTACTGCGGCTTGATGTTGACCCGGCGGATGCCCTTCTTCCGGAGCCCGGCCATGTCGATCTCGTTGTCGAAGTGGCCGATGTTGCCGACGATGGCCTTGTCCTTCATCCGCGCCATGTGCTCGACCGTGATGATGTTCCGGTTGCCGGTGGCGGTGATGAAGATGTCGGCGGTCTCGAGCACGTCCTCGAGCGTCGTCACCTGGTACCCTTCCATTGCCGCCTGCAGCGCGCAGATCGGGTCGATCTCGGTAATGACCACGCGCGCGCCCTGGCCCCGCAGCGCCTGCGCGCACCCCTTGCCCACGTCCCCGTAGCCGCAGACGACGGCCACCTTGCCGGCGAGCATCACGTCGCTGGCCCGGAGGATGCCGTCGGTGAGCGAGTGGCGGCAGCCGTAGAGGTTGTCGAACTTCGACTTCGTCACAGAGTCGTTCACGTTGATGGCGGGGAAGAGGAGCGTCCCCGCCTTCATCATCTCGTAGAGGCGGTGCACGCCCGTCGTCGTCTCTTCCGACACGCCGCGAATCCCGGCCGCCACCTGCGTCCAGCGCTGCGGATCCTCGGCGATCGTGCGGCGGAGGAGGTCGAGAATCACGCCCCACTCCTCGGGGTCGTTGGTCTCGTCGAACGCGGGCACGCGGCCGGCGCGCTCGAACTCCGCGCCCTTGTGCACGAGGAGCGTCGCATCGCCGCCGTCGTCGAGCAGGAGATTGGGTCCGGTCCCGTCGGGCCACATGAGCGCCTGCTCGGTGCACCACCAGTATTCCTCGAGCGTCTCGCCCTTCCAGGCGAACACCGGCACGCCCGCCGGCTTCTCGACGGTGCCCTTCGGTCCCACGGCCACGGCGGCGGCCGCATGATCCTGGGTCGAGAAGATGTTGCACGAGACCCAGCGCACGTCGGCCCCGAGGTGCACGAGGGTTTCGATGAGCACGGCGGTCTGCACGGTCATGTGCAGGGAGCCCATGATCTTCGCGCCCCTGAGCGGCTGGGACGCGGCGTATTCCGCTCGCAGGGCCATGAGGCCTGGCATCTCGTACTCGGCCAGGCGGATCTCGTTGCGCCCGAACTCGGCGAGGCCGAGGTCGCGCACCTTGAATGCGGGACGCGTGCCTGCGTGCACTTCAGCTTCGGTCAGTACCGCCGTCATGTCCTCTCCTCGTCCATCCGGCTGCGGGTGAGTGTCTTCTTCGGCTCGCGCGGAAGCTGCGCGGTGCCGGCGAAAAGGTTCGGGCCCCTGGCCGCCGGATCGGGCGGGAGGGGGATATAGCGAACAGCGTCGAATCCGGCGTCGCCGAGCGCGGAGCGGAGCTCCGCCTCGCCGAAGCCCAGCCAGACATGGCCCATCTGCACACGATACTCATCGCGCTCGTGCGGCACCATGTCGATCACGAGCAGCCGGCCCCCGGGTCGGAGGACCCGCGCCGCCTCGCGCAGGACGTCGCCGGGCTCGAGGGCATGGTGGAGGACCAGCGCGAGCACCGCCGCGTCGAGCGAGCGATCCGCGAGCGGCAGCGCCTCCAGCCCGCCTTCGTGCAGCTCGACGTTGGCGATCCCGTCCAGCCGCCGGCGCGCGGCAGCGAGCATCGTCGCGCTTTCGTCCACGCCGATAACCCGGGCAATGAACGGGGCGAGCGCCGCCATGAGCTGGCCGGTGCCGCAGCCGAGGTCTCCCACGGTCCAGGCGGGGTCCAGCAGCGCCGGAATGGCGCCGAGCTCGGCGCGGCCCCCGAACAGATCGTCGCGCACGCGGTCCCACTCCGCGGCGGAGCCGGCGAAGAACTCGCGGCTCTGCAACCGCCGCTCGGCGAGCACACCGCGCAGCCGAGTGGCGTCGTGCGCGGCCTGGCTCCCGCGCTCGATGTCCTCGCGCACCAGCTCCCAGAGCCGGCGCGCCGCTGGGTCGAGCGGGACCATGCGGTACTGCCGGCTGGTGCCCTCCGCCCGGCTGGCCACCCACCCTTCGTCCGCGAGGATGCGCAGGTGCCGGCTCACAGTGCTCTGCGGAAGTTGAAGCACCGCACAGAGTTCTCCGACCGTCAGCTCATGCCGCTCGATGATGAGCAGGAGGCGACTGCGGGTCGGGTCGGCGAGCGTGGCGAGTCGGTCGAGGACTGCTGTCATATCTATCCGTTAAGCCGGATTGATAGATATACTATCGGGGTTGCCTTGTCAACCCGCTCGGCGCGGCGAGGGCCTTCGTTCCTCGCGGGCGCCATGGCCGGCGTCCGGCGCCCCGCGGCTATTGCCGCCCCGAGCCGCCCTTCATTAACGTGGTGCCATCCCGACACATCCGGCGCGTCTCGCGCCGCTCCCGCAGGCCGACTCTCGCCGGAGGATCGCCCATGGGTCACGTGTTGCGCTCGGCTGCCTTCGTGCTCGTCACGGCACTGCCGTCGCCGCTCGCGGCGCAGGATCTCGACACCCCGAATCCGGTCACCACCGTCTCGCGCGAGGAGCTGGAGAACCTGCCGGGTACGCCGGTGCGGGGCCTGCTCGAGACCGTCTACACCGGGGTGGCGGTGTTCGATCCCACGAGCATCGCCGCCAACGCGCGGGGCAACTACTTCATCGACGGGAACCTGGCCGTCACCGCCTCCGCCACGGCCGCGCACATCGATCTTGGCGTGGACGACATCACGCTGATCGAGGTGCTCGCGGGTCCGGCCTACCACGTCCCGATCGGCAGCCGCGCTACCGTCGGCGTGCTCGGAGCGCTCGGCTTCCAGAGCAATGACGGCGAGACCGACGGCATCTACAACCTCGGGGCATTCAACCGGTACGCCGTCTTTCCGGCGGTCGCGCTCTATACCGGCGTGTTCTACAAGGGTGCGTTCGGTGGCGGCCATATCTGGAGCATCGAAAGCCAGCTCGTGCCCGGAAAGTACCGCGAGCTCGACGGTTTCTTCTCGCCGCGGCGGGGTCTCTGGGAGGTGAACTTCCAGGGGCAGTATCAGTTCGATCCGGGCGACTTCCTCGACCTCTCCGCGCGCGCGGCTCCATTCATCACGGATCGGTTCCAGGTCGGCGCCGACCTCAGCTACTCGCGCGACGACACCGGCTTCGACACCTTCACGCAGACGAACGTCGAGGCCTTTGCGGCGTACCATTTCCCGATGGAGAGCCGGATTCTCCCGTACCTCGGCGCCTTCGGAGGGTACCAGTCCTTCACTGGCTTCGACGGCGAGGCGACCTTCGGCGGGCGCGCGGGGCTCAAGCTCTCGTGCACGCCGGCGAGCTCGGTGTTCTTCGAAGGGGAGTACCGCGGCTATTCCGGCGACGGCTCCGACGGTCAGTTCGGCCTCCGGCTCGGCACCAATATCTACGCCGGGTTCTAGGCGTCCTGGAACGCAGGGGGAAAAGCGAGAATGGCTCCGCGATCCTTCGCGGAGCCATTCGCTTTCTACCGCACCATGCTCAGTCCGTCTGCGTTGCCGTCGCGGTCCACAGGTTGTTGGCCCGATCGGTGTCCGGGTAGTACTTGCCGGCATCGATCTCCACGCGCGTCACCGTCCCCGCCGGCGCCGTGAGCGTGGCGCGGCGTGCGCCGGCGAGCCACGTGGCCACCGGCACCGTGAGCTGCGCGGTCCGGCCACCGTCGTAGGTCACGGTGACCTCGGCCGGCATCGCCGCGAGTCCCCGGTCCTCGACCACGATCCGGGTGCCACCGGCCGAGGGCGTCACGCTGCCGATGGCCTGGTCGAGCGTCCACGTCTCGTAGAACCAGGTGCGCCAGAACCAGTCGAGATCCTGGCCCGTGACATCGTCGAAGGTATTGAAGAGGTCGAGCGGGGTCGGATGCTTCCACTGCCACCGCCGGCCGTACTCGCGATAGGCGCGCATGAAGGTGTCCTCGCCGAGCATGCCGCGGAGCATGTGGAGGACGGCGGCAGTCTTCATGTACGACGCGGTGCCGAAGGCGGCGTAGCTCGGATAGAGGTCGCCGTGGCGCATGAGCTCGACTTCGCGGTCCGCCTGGACGATCGCGAGGTAGGCCCGCTGCGCGCCGAGGATCGTGGTGGACTGTTCCTGGTTGAAGAAGGCCTTTTCGGCGTTGCCTTCGTTGAACTGCGTCAGCCCCTCGTCCTGCCAGCTGTGCCGCTTCTCGTCGGAGCCGACCTGCATGGGGAACCACATGTGGCCGAGCTCGTGGACGGTGACGCCGAACATGCTGGTCGAATCCCACTGCGAGCCGCCGATGCAGGTGATCATCGGGAACTCCATGCCGCCGCAGGAGGGCGTGCCCTGAATCGACGTCATCTGCGGATAGGGATACGGCCAGAGGAACTGCGAGAGAAACTCGATCGAGAAGCGCCCGTAGCGCGCATTGTCCGCCCAGGCGGTACGCTGGGTTCCCGGCACCCAGAAGGAGTGGATCAGCGCGGTGTCGGCGGTGCCGTTGCCGTCGATATCGCCGGCGAGCGCGCGGGTGGCGTCCCAGTTGTACCGGTTCGATACGCCCCACGCGAAGTCGCGCACCCGCTCGGCCCGGAAGCGCCAGGTGAGCCGGCGCCCTGCCGCAGTGGCGCGGCCGGCGCCCTGATCCGCCGCCGCCACGACGTGTACGACGCTGTCGGCCGAGCGCGCACGGTCGAGCCGCTCGCGCGCCGCGGGCGCGAGGACCTCCGCGGCGTTCTGCAGCGTGCCGGTGGCGCCGATGATGTAGCCGGCCGGGAGCGTGATCGCCACGTCGTAATCGCCGTAGCCCATGTAGAACTCGGCGTTGGTCAGGTAGGGATCGGTCTGCCAGCCGTTCACGTCGTCATACACCGCCATCTGCGGATACCAGTACGACACGAATGCCACCGTGCTGTCCCGGCCGCCCCTCGGTGCGCCGTTGGGGGGCACGGTGTAGCGCCAGGCGAACTCGAGCGCGACGCTGTCGCCCGCCGCGAGCGGGGACGGCATGGGAATGCCCATGACGGTGCCGTTGAGGCGATAGCCGCGAGGGTTCGCATTCGCGAACGCCTGGATCTCCTGCCCGCGCACCGCCACGCGCGTGAGGGTGACGCCCCCGGTGATGGGCACCGGGCGGTTCTTCACCGCCTCGGGCGCAAAGACGTTGCCATGCAGGTGTACGAAGAGCGCCGCCAGGTTGTTCGGCGAGCGGTTGTGGTAGACGATCGTGCTGCGGCCCTCGAGGAGGCCGGTGGTCGGCTCGTAGTTCGCCTCGATCGCGTAACGCGACCACTGCTGCCAGTAGTTCGGACCGGGCGCGCCCGTCCGGAGCCGGGTGCCGCGTTCCACCGCCTGCATGAACGCCCGCGACTCGAATACCGGGTACGGATGGGGCCGTGCCGCCGGATCGGCCGTTGCGGCGACCACAGGCGTCGGAGCGGGCGATGGCGCGCCCGCCTCGGGCGGCGCCTGGGTACCGGCGCAGGCCGAGGTCGCGAGCGCGACGAGGCTCGCGCGCCAGAAGGGACGGGAGTGCATGCGGTTCTCCGCGATCGGGTCGTGAGGACTGCGGGACGCTCGAATTTCGGCCCCGGACCGTGCAGCGAGCATGAAGGAATCGTGAATCATTCCATCGATTGAAGCAGGCCGAGCATGCGCAGGTCCCACGGATCGGGTGAGGGATCGTCCTCCGCGATCTCGAAATTCTCCTGCGGCGTCTCGAGGATGAGGGGCACGGCGCGCGAGCGGGGATCGGCGAGGAGCCAGCCGAATGCCGCAGCGCCGATCAGCCCCTCGCCGATGAGCGCATGCTGGTCGCGGTTCGAGCCGAAGGCGAACTTGCTGTCGTTCAGATGAAAGAACGACGGCGGCTCGCCGATCTCGGTTTCGAAGGCGTCGAGCACGCGGGTGAGCTGTGCCCTGGATTCATGGATCGCATGGCCGGCCGCAAAGAGGTGGCAGGTGTCGAGGCCGTAGCCCGTGCGCGCGCGGAACTTCTTCGGAACGCCGGCGAGCATCGCGGCGATCTCGGTGGGGGTCCGTCCCATGGTGAGGCCGGCGCCGGCGGTGTTCTCGATCAGCACGCGGGTCGCGCCGGGCACCTTCTCCAGTGCGCCGGTGATGGCGGCCGAGACCCGGGCGGCGGCGGCGTCGCGGTCGCCGTCGCGGGCGGCGCCGGGGTGAAAGCAGATCTGTCCGATGCCGAGCGCGGTCGAGCGCTCGAGCTCCTTGGCCAGGCCGGCGGCGGCGCGGGTCCACTTCTCCTCTTCGTGTGTCGCGGTATTGAGCACGTACGCCGAATGAGCCATCACGTTGGCCGGGGCGATCCCGGTGCCGGCGAGCGCCTCCCGGAACCGGGTCACCCGGTCGGGGCGGATCGAGGCGCGATCGCCGTAGAACTTGGGGATCGTGGTGAAGATCTGGAGGGCCTGCATTCCCGCCGCGCCCGCCCGGCGCGCGGCCATGTGGATGCCCCCGTTGTCGATCGTGTGGGCGCCGAAGAGATGATGGGTTGGCATGGTACTAAGGTAAGGTGAACGGGAACGGGGAGCGCGGGGGTGCGGGATCGACTGTGCGGGCCCGGCGTTTGGGCGGGGTTGAGCAGGGCACACGAAACCACGAAAGGGCGAAAGGCGCCGTGGGCGGGAGGGCGCCGTGCGTCGGGCGGGGACTTGGATGGTGGTGGCTCTTTGGATCAGTCGCGAAAGCGCGAAAACGCGAAAGACGAAGGGCCCGCTCGCTGCAAGGCCTCGGCAGTTTGTCGTGCTTGTTCGCGCTTTCGCGTTTTCGCGATACCGCCAGGACCGCACCGATTGACCCCGCTCGCCCGACCCGGCCGCCCTCCCGTGTTCCGTCCACCGTGACCCTCGCCTGTGGGATCAAGCCGCCATTCCATGGCAATGGTGTCACAAAAAAGCTACACATTATGCCAAAAAAGGCCCCCATCGTATTGGCACATGGCTTGATCGTGCAGGAGTGTAACCGAATTCGTGCATATCTTGCAGAATTCTCGGTGCACCTGTACATTCGGCGCTTCATCGAAGCCGTCACCGCCCACCGCCCACGCTCTTCGAGGACCCGTGACCGTCGCCTTCAATCCCGCGGATGCTGCCGTCAGGATCGACGCCCTTTTCGGCGCCGACGTCTTCTCCCCTCGCATCATGCGCAAGCGCCTCCCCAAGGAGGTCTACAAGAGCCTGATGCAGACGATCGAGCTGGGCGAGCCGCTCGATCCGCAGTATGCCGATGTGGTCGCGGCCACGATGAAGGACTGGGCCATCGAGAACGGCGCCACCCATTACACCCACTGGTTCCAGCCACTCACCGGCCTCACCGCTGAGAAGCACGACTCGCTCGTCTCGCCCGACGGCTCGGGCGGCGTGATCTTCAATTTCTCAGGCAGCGAGCTCGTCCAGGGCGAGCCCGACGCCTCGAGCTTCCCGAGCGGCGGGCTGCGCGCCACCTTCGAGGCGCGCGGCTACACCGCGTGGGATCCGACGAGCCCGGCCTTCCTGATGCGGGGGGAGAACAACGTCACCCTCTGCATTCCGACGGCGTTCGTCTCCTGGAACGGCGAGGCCCTCGACACCAAGATCCCGCAGCACCGCTCCATCGAGGCGCTGTCGAAGCAGGCCATGCGCATCCTCCGCTTCTTCGGTGCGGATGCCGGCGTGTCCCGCGTCGTCACCACGCTCGGCCCCGAGCAGGAGTACTTCCTCGTGGACCGCGAGCTCTACTATGCCCGTCCCGACCTCCTCACCTGCGAGCGCACGCTGTTCGGCGCGCGCCCGCCGAAGGGGCAGCAGCTCGAGGACCACTATTTCGGGACGATTCCGCCCCGGGTGCTCGCCTTCATGTCGGAGGTGGAGCGCGAGCTCTACCGCGTCGGGGTACCCGTCAAGACGCGGCACAACGAGGTGGCGCCGGGGCAGTACGAGATCGCCCCGCTCTTCGAGGTGGGCCACGTGGCGAGCGACCACCAGATGGTCCTGATGGAGACGATCAAGCGCGTGGCCCCCCGGTACGGCCTGCACGCCATCCTGCACGAGAAGCCATTCGCCGGCGTGAACGGGTCCGGCAAGCACGTGAACTGGTCGATGTCCACCGATACCGGCGTCAACCTGCTGGATCCGCGGGACGAGACGCACTCGAACATGCAGTTACTGGTCTTCCTCTGCGCCATGATCCGCGCGGTGGACCTGCACGCCGACCTGCTGCGCGCGGCCATCGCGTCCGCCGGCAATGATCATCGCCTCGGCGCCAATGAGGCGCCGCCCGCCATCATCTCGATCTTCCTCGGCGGGATGCTCACCGACATCCTGGCGCAGGTCGAGAAGGGACTGCCGAAGCGGACGCTCCGCGGCGGCACGCTCGACCTCGGTGCGAAGACGCTGCCCCAGCTCCCGCGGCACTCGGGCGACCGTAACCGCACGTCTCCCTTCGCGTTCACGGGCAAC
>JBLNHD010000052.1:0-8360 GCA_050268825.1 Gemmatimonadota bacterium | reverse complement strand
CGCAGCATGAAGTCGGCGCTCGTGGCACAGATCTGGGCGCAGTCCTGCAGGAGCCGGATGTGGGCGGGCGCGGCGTGCTTGCCCCCCTTCTTGACAAATAACTACACGTGTCGTATTACATGTGTAGACAATACACGAGAGCCTCATGACCGAGCCCCATCAGCTGACCGAGCTCCAGATCGCCATCATGCGGATCCTCTGGGAGCGCAAGGAAGCCACCGTCGCCGATATCCACTCGGCGCTGCTCGACGAGCGGGGGCTGGCGCCCACCACCGTCGCCACCCTCCTCTCCCGGCTCGAGCGGCGGGGCGCGGTGAAACATTCGACGGTCGCCCGCCAGTATGTGTACTACCCGGTCATCACGGAGGACGATGTCCGCAGCTCGATGGTGGCGGATCTCACCGAGCAGCTCTTCGACGGAGACGTCGCCGAGCTGGTGAGCCACCTCCTGAGGGCACAGGACATCTCGCCGGACGACCTGGAGAAGGTGAAGGAGCTGATCGCCACCCACGAAGCTGGTACGGAGGTTTCCGATGAGCACCGCTGACGCCCTCGCCTGGCTCCTCACATATGCGTTGCACAGCACGCTGCTGCTGGGCGGTGTCTGGCTCCTGACCGAGCGGGCCGGCGTCCGCTCGCACCGGCTTCGCGACCTCTTCTGGAAGACGGCGCTCGTCGGCGGCATCGTGACGGCCACGGCGCAGACGGTCATCCAGCGGTCCGACTGGTCCCCCGCCCTCGCGCCGACGGCGGCGGCGCCGGTGGTGATCGATGCGGGGACGCTGCCGGTGGGGGTGAGGGGCGTGGGGACTCGGGGCGCGGGGGCGAGGCTCGAGGGGGCGGGACTCGAGAGGGCGGGACTCGAGGGGGCGGGTGTCGAGGCACCGGCGACGGTGCCGATGTCGGTGGTGCTCGTCGCGGTGTGGGCGCTCGTGGGGGCCTTCGGGATCGGGCGCCTGGTGCTGTCGCACCGGCGGTTTGCCCGGCGGCTCGGCCGGCGCGAGCCGGTGCGGTCGCTCCCGGTGCTCACGCTGCTCGAGGACCTGCTCGTCGCGAGCGGCACCACCACGCGCGTGCGGCTCACCCGCTCCGACGCGCTCGGCAGTCCGGTGGCGCTCGGCGTCGGCGAGATCTGCGTCCCCGGCCCCGTGCTCACCGACCTCGACGCCTCGCAGCAGCGCGGCGTGCTGGCGCACGAGCTGGCGCACCTCCGCCGGCGGGATCCCCTGTGGCTCATCGGCGCCGGCATCATCGAGCGCGTCTTCTTCTTCCAGCCGCTCAACCGCGTGGCGCGCACCTCCATCCAGGAATCCGCCGAGTATCTCTGCGACGACTGGGCAGCGCGGGCCACGGGCTCCGGGCTCGCGGTCGCGAAGTCGCTGGTGAAGGTGGCGGAGTGGGTGCGGGGAACCGCGGCGCCAGTGCCGCTCGCCGGCATGGCCGAGCGCCCGTCGCAGCTCGTCGGCCGGGTGCGGCGGCTCACCGAGCGCGGGCGGCCGGCGGAGCGCCGGATGCGGTGGGCCCTTCCCGCCGCCGCGGCGATCCTGCTCGTGACCGCGTTCGCCGCGCCGGGGATCGCGACGAACCGTCCGGGCCTCCCCGCCGAACGCTCGCCGGATGGCGGCGCGGCGCTCCCGGCCGATTACGACACCGAAGCGGCGATGGACCAGGATGTCCAGCCGGAGCCCGAGCCGAAGCCCGAGCCGAAGCCGCGGACGGTCCTCTCCAATCTGCAGAACCTGAACGTCGGCGTGTCGCTGGACTTCGGCCGGAACAAGGCGGACACGTCGGCGCTCGACACCCTGGGCCTCGCCGCCCTCATCGCGGCGCTGCGCGACAGCGACGCCGGCGTCCGGCGGGCCGCGGCGCACTCGCTCGGCAACATCGAGAGCGCGCGCGCCACCGAGCCGCTCATCACCGTGCTGCGGGATCCCGACGCCGAGGTCCGGCAGAACGCCGCCTGGGCGCTCGGCAACATCGAGGACCGGCGCGCGGTGGACGGACTCATCGGCGCCCTCCGGGACGAGAACGCCGACGTCCGCAACTCGGCGGCGTGGGCGCTCGGGAACATCGAGGACCCGCGCGCGGCCGACGCGCTGACGGCGGCGCTCAAGGACGAGTCTGCCGAAGTGCGGAAGAGCGCCGCGTGGGCGCTCGGCCAGCTCGAGCTCACCGCCGCGCCGGCCGGCCTCATCGAGGCGATGCGCGACAGCGACGCCGAAGTGCGGGAGGCGGCGATCGACGCCGTCGCGGAGACCGGCGACCAGCGCGCCGTGCCGAACCTCGCCGCGCTGATCCAGGACAATTCGCCCGAGGTCCGCCACAGCGCCATCTCCGCGCTCTCGCAGATGCGCGGCGCCACCGCGATGCAGGCGCTCATCGATGCCATGAAGTCCAGTGATCCCGAGGTCCGGCGCGAGGCGGCTGACGCGCTCGGCGACCGCGACTGAGAGAAGACGACCAATGTCGAGATACCAGAAAGTGCTGGCGACGGGAGTGCTGCTCATCGCAGGCGGCGCGCTCTACGCCCAGGCGATCCAGGTGCGGGTCAACCCCGACATCCGGATCAACGCGAGCTCCTTCCGCACGAGCGACGACCGCCCCGGCCCCGACTCCGCCCAGGTCGCCGCGCTTTTCGCGGCGCTCGACCGGAGCGAGCCGGCCGTCTGCGAGATGACGGTGGACATGCTCGGCAACTGGTGGGGTGGGCAGAGCGGGCGCACCGTCGGCCGGCTCTCGGACGTGCGCGACGACGGCGCGCTGCGCAACGCCTTCGGCGGCCGCGTCACCGATCCCGCCGCGATCCGCACGCTCTCCGCCTCGCTCTCCGCGGACAATCCGTGCGTGCGCCGCGCGGCGGCGCGGGTGCTGGGGCACAGCCACTCTCCCGAGACCCTCGCCCCGCTCCGGGCCGCGTTCCGTTCGAGCGATTCCCGCCTGCGCGAAGCCGGCGCGATGGGGCTCGGCATGGCCGAGGACGCCGAGTCGCACGACGCGCTGGCCGCGGCGCTCCGCGACGGCGACCTCGCGGTGGCCCGCATGTCGGCGTGGGCGCTCGGCGAGATCGAGGACGCGCGCTCGGTCGAGCCCCTCGGCCGTGCACTCCGGTCGAATGACCGCGGGCTCCGGCTGGCAGCAATCTGGGCGCTCGGCATGATCGAGGACGGACGCGCGGTCGAGCCGCTCGCGCCCCTGCTCCGCGACTCCGACGCGGGCATCCGCCTGGCCACCGCCGAGGCGCTCGGCGAGATCGAGGACGCCCGGGCCGTGGAGCCGCTCCTTCCGCTCCTGCGCGACGGCGACGCCGCCGTCCGGGTCGGCGCCATCGAGGCGCTCGGCGAAATCGAAGACGAGCGCGCGGTGAATGGGCTGGTGAACGTACTGGGAGACCGGGATGGGCCGACCCGCCTCGCCGCCGTCCGCGCGCTCGGCGAGATCGAGGACGCGAAGGCGGTGTCCGGCCTGGTGCCCCTCCTCCAGGACCCGAACGAAGAGTTGCGGTTCGAGACGGCAGAGGCGCTCGGCCAGATCGAGGACAGCCGGGCGGTGGATGCGCTCACCCGCGCCGCCCGCGACGAGAGCCCGCGCGTGCGCCGCGCCGCCATCGAGGCGCTCGGCGAGATCGAGGACAACCGCGCCGGCAGCGCTATCGCAGCCGAGCTCGCGGATCCGGACGTCGAGGTGCGGCGCGCGGCGGTCGAGGCGCTCTCGCAGATCGACCTCGAAACGGCGCCACCGCAGCTGATCGACGCGCTCAAGGACCAGGACCCCGAGATGCGCCACGCCGCGGCCCACGCCCTCGGCCACATCAGCGACCCGGCCTCGGTACCGGCGCTCGCGGCGGCCTATCGCGCGGACGAGCAGGTCGAGGTGCGCCGCGCCATCGTCGAGGCGCTCGGAGAAATCGAGGGATCCACCGCGGCGGAAACGCTGATTGCGGCGATGAAGGACACGGATGTCGAGGTGCGGCGGGCGGCCGCGGAGGCGCTCGGCGACCGGGAGTAAGCGCTCGGCTTCTGCGCCATCGGATCTTTCCGATACCGAACGACGAACCGCCGCTGCCGGAATCCTTCCGGCAGCGGCGGTTCACTTTGTCGATCTGTCGCTCAGTTCAGCTGGAGCGTCACCAGCGAGCAGCCCGTGGCCGTGTTGCACGCGACCACCTGGATTCCCGCGTCGAGCATGGCATCGATCAGGTCCCCGTTGGCCACGTCGCCGACCTGGCTGAGCGCCGGCTGGCCGAAGTCGATCGTCCAGAGCCGGGCCGGCGAGGCGTTGTCGGTGGTGACCATGACTCCCGCGCCCGTGGTGAAGCCCTGCGCGCTCCCATGATAGATCAGCTGCGCCACCGTTTCGCCGTTCCAGAGGAAGTCGAGGATTCGCCGCCCGGAGCCGTCCTGCGCCTCGTAGAGCGTGGCGCCGCCCGGGAAGCTCAGCGCGAGGGTGCTCACGCTCGACCCGAGCACGAGGCAGTTCGCATGATACGGCGCGGTCGGGTGCGCCTGCGGGTTGAGCCAGAGGCCGGGGTAGCCTTCCGGCGATGCGACGCAGGAGCCCTTCGCGTTGTTCCCGACTTCGCCGCCGACGCGATAGGCGAGGCAGTTCGGGTGGTGCGGTGCGGAGGTCACACCGCCGAACGTCCAGGCACCATCGGGGCCGCAGGTGCCCTCGCCGAGTCGCGCGGCGCCGGAAACCTGGAACGTCAGGACGGTGCTCGCGCCGCTGCTGCCGGCGGCGACGGTGTCGACCGGCGTGAACGCGCCGGGGTCCACCGGCTCGATCGTTCCGCCGTCGGGATTGGTCCAGGTGCCGTTGGTGATCGCACTGTCCACGACTTCCGGCTGGGACAGCACTCCGGCGCCGTCCCCATCGCCGATGCCGGGTACGTTCGGCAGCGACGGGCCGAGGGGATCGCCGGCATCGCTGCCGCAGGCACTGATGGATGTGACGGTGAGGATCGCCAGCAGGGTCGCCGGCAAGAGGCGGGTACGCATGATGAACTCCTTCGACGCGCCAGGGTGATCCGGCGATGTGCCGGGTCAGCCCCCTCGACAACCAGGCTGTCTCAGTGAGACCCTTGGCTTTGCGGACCGGCCTCGCGGCCGGGGTGCCCTAGTCGAAAGGGTGTGACTGGAGCAGTGTGCTCCAAGGCAGGGGCATGGCAATACCAGTGCCAGGACGGGTCCGGCGCCAAGTTGCGGTATTTGTTGCGGTTGGCGAGCGGTGTCGGGCCGCGCCCGGCCGCACTGAGGCGGGATGGCAGCGACACCCTCAATGGCCGGGTGCCCGCGTATAGGTCAGCTCGAGGTCCGGCTCCCAACTGACGCCATCGCGGGACAGCTCTCCGCGGCTCATGATCGTGCGCCCATCGGCCGTAATGACTCCGGTGAAGCGCTGTGAAAGGTCGGGCGCGTTGCGCCACCACCTCCATAGTTGCTGCTCGAGGCTCACCTGATACCGCCGGGAGACTCCGCGCTCGTCGAAGTAGAGCATCGACCATTCGCCGGTCGAATCGTCGCTGCCGATGATGGCGATGCCGCTCGGGATCTCCGGTTCGTCGATCTCCGAACGCATCAGGAGGAATGCGCCACCGGCCAGCCATTCGAAGCTGGTGCGCCCGTGAAACGTCGTGCCCGGCACGAGCGGGTGCGTTCCCACGGTGTCCCACGTACCGATGAGGACGTCCAGCGGCTGCAGCGAGGGATTCGGCTTCGCGGCCTCGCGGCCGATGGGATCAGGCATGTGACGACCTCCACTTGTTCCGTGCTGGACAGCGCGCGACTTGCCTCACCGCACCTCCACCTCTCCCCGCAGCCGGATGTCCCGCGATGATGTGCCCACGAGCAGGTCGTATTGACCCGGCTCCGTCACCCACTGCCCGTGTTCGTCCAGGAGGCGCAGATCGCGCGCATCGACCGTGAGGGTGACGGTGCGCACTTCGCCTGGCGCGAGCCGCACGCGCGTGAATCCCCCGAGCGCCATGACCGGCCGGGCCACCGAGGCCACCGCGTCGCGCACGTAGAGCTGCGGCACGTCATCGCCCGGGCGGTCGCCGGTATTGCGGAGGAGGAAGCTCACGGCAACGTCGCCCCCCGGCAGCGACCGTGGCGCGATGCGAAGACTGTCGTACTTGAAAGTGGTATAGCTCAGCCCGAAGCCGAAGGGAAACGCCGGATCTCCGGTGAGATCGACGTACCAGTCACCCCGCCCCGTGGGTGCGTGGAAGTACGAGAGCGGAAGCTGGCCTTCAGCGAGCGGAAAGGTGACGGGCAGCCTTCCTCCGGGTGGTGCATCGCCGAGCAGCACGTCGGCGATCGCGTTGCCGCCCTCCTCGCCGGGATACCAGGCCATCAGCACCGCGCCCACCCGATCGATCCAGCGCGACATCGTAACCGCGCTGCCGCCGACCAGCACCACCACCGTGGGCGTGCCGGTCTCCGCGACGCTCCGGATCAGCTCCTCCTGCCGACCGGGAAGCGCGAGCGACGAGCGGTCACGGAACTCGCCCTCTTCGATCCCGGCGACGATCACCGCGACCGCGCTCCGCCGCGCAAGCGCCACAGCGGAATCGATGCGCGCCTCCTCGTCGTCCGGCGGGCCCGCTTCCCACACGAGCAGCACGCGCGCGTTGCCGGCGCCCTCGAAGAACTCGAGCCGGATGTCGTGTACCGTGCCCGCGGCGAGCACCGCCGGAACGAGCGTGGTGCGATACGACTCCTTGCGCCAGTTGTCGATCAGGAGCCTGCCATCGAGGTAGAGCCGATAACCGTCGGTTCCCTCGATGCCGAGGCGCCGCACGCCGCCCGCCGGCGCGCGGATCCTTCCGGTCCACCGAACAGAGTGCCACTCGGGCAACACACCGTCGGCCGGCCCGTTGAACGTCCAGCGGAAGTCGATCTGCGCGTCGCGCCGGGAGGTCCGTGGTGCTCCGCCGAGTGCGATGTTGTCGAAGTACTCGCCGCGGAGCGAGGCGAACGCCTCCTTCGGCACGACGACGGGGCCCGCCCGCTGGCGGCCCGGCCCCGGTGCGTAGCGGACGCGGTCACCGAGCCGCTCGCGAAGGCCGTCGAGGATGGACTCCCCGCGTACGCTCTCGATCGTATACCCGCCGAGCCGTGCCTCCGTCGCGTCCGTGCCGATCACGGCCACCGACCGCACCTCGGCGTCGAGCGGCAGCGTGCCCCGCTCGTTCCGGAGCAGCACGAGCGACGCGCGGGCGGCCTCGCGAGCCAGGGCGCGTGCGGCAGGATCCCCCGCTACCGCGGCGGCACTCTCCGGCGCGACGTACGGCCGTTCGAAGAGTCCGAGCCGGAACTTCTCCCGCAGCACGCGGAAGACGGCGGAGTCGATGGCGACAGCGGAAATGGTTCCCGACCGGAAGGCCGCGAGGTAGGGCCGGTGCTCGGGATACGACGACTGGAAGACGACGTCGAGGCCGGCCTCGATCGCGCGCTTCGTCGCGGTGGCCGTGTTCGCTTCGGTCCGGTGCAGCACCACGGCGCCGCCCACGGCGGACATGTCGGAGATGATGAAGCCGCGGAAGCCCCAGTCGCGCCGCAGCGTCCCGTCGAGGAGCGCCCGACTCTGCGACGCGGGCATCCCGTCCACCGAGTTGTACGCCGTCATCACCGACCGCGCGCCCGCAGCGAGTGCGGCGCGGAACGGCGGGAAGTGCACCTCCTCGAGGCCGCGCGCGCTCGCGTAGACAGGGTAGCTGTCGCGCCCGCCCTCGCCCACGTTGGCGACGAAGTGCTTCGGCGTCGCGATCACGCCCTCGCCTTCGAGCTCTCTGGTGTAGAGACGGCCCATGGTGGACACGAGGAACGGGTCCTCGCCGTACGTCTCCTCCACGCGTCCCCAGCGCACATCGGTCGCGACGTTCACCACCGGGGAGAGCAGCTGCCGGATTCCGCGCGAGCGCGCCTCGCGCGCGATCGTCGCGGCCACACGGCTCACCAGTCCCGTATCGAACGTTGCCGCGAGCGCGATCGCCGCCGGGAACACCGTCGCCCCGCGCCGCATCACGCCGTGCACCCCTTCCTCGAACGCGACCATCGGGATGCCGAGCCGGGTCGAGTCCACGAAGTACCGCTGCAGCGCGTTGTAGGCGAGCGCATCGAGCCGCGCATCCGCGGCCGACCGGTCCTGCAGGCCGAAGACCCTGACGGGTGTTGTTGGGCGCGACCGGCTTCTCTTCGCCGTAGCTGATCACGTTCATCTTGTGCAGCGGCACCTGGTGCTCCTCATAGAGGTAGCGCTTCACCTGCTCCGCGCGCTTCTCACCGAGCTGCATGTTGTACGCCTTCGAACCTGTCGCGTCGGTGTGCCCCTCGATCTCGATCCACGCGCCGTTCGGATTG
>JBLNHD010000051.1:0-4569 GCA_050268825.1 Gemmatimonadota bacterium | reverse complement strand
TGGGCGACGCAGCGCGGGCGCGGCGCTTCGTGGAGAAGACGAAGGTGTTCGCCCTCGCCGAATCGCTCGGCGGCGTCGAAAGCCTGATCGGTCACCCGGCCTCGATGACGCATGCTTCGGTGCCGCAGCCGATGCGGGAAGCGATGGGCCTGACCGACAGCCTCATCCGGCTGAGCTGCGGCATCGAGGATGCGGACGACCTCGTTGCCGACCTCGAGCAGGCCTTTGCGGCATCGCGATAATCGCGTCTTGATTTTGAACCACGGAGGCGCGGAAACACGGAGACAACACATTCTCTGGTTTTCTCCGCGCCTCGTGGTTCAAAATGAAACAACTGCAGGCACCTTTCGTAGTGGCGGCATCCTGAACCCGTGAGCTTCCAATGACCGGATCCATCCCTGCCCCCCGTCCCCGCAAGACGTTCCCGGAAATCGCGGCCGTCAGCTGGGAGCACCCGGCGGATCGTGCGGCGCTGCAAGCACTTCGGGCCGTTCCGGGGGTCGACGAAGTGATCCGCAAGGTGATCGCGCTCCTGGGCGGTGAGCGCGGCATCCGGCTCCTGTTCCAGGGCAACGCCGTCCGTGTGGGGCCCGACCAGTTCCCCCACATCTGGACCCTCCACGTCGAGACCTGCACGACGTTCGACTGGCCGAAGGTTCCCGAGCTCTACGTCTCGCAGACCCCGTTCTTCAACGCGGGCGCGTACGGCGTGGACGATCCGTTCATCGTGCTCCACTCCGCCGCGCTCGAAGTGCTCGACGAAGGCGAGCTGCGCGCGCTGCTCGCCCACGAGCTCGGACACGTGATGAGCGGCCATGCGCTCTACACGACGATCGCCGCGATCCTGGCCCTCGTGAGCCTCGGCGTGCTGCCGTCGCTGGCTGCTCTTGCGGTCCTCCCGGTCCGGCTCGCGTTCCTCGAGTGGTCGCGCAAGTCGGAGCTGTCCGCCGATCGCGCGGGATTGCTCGGCTGCCAGGACATCGTGATGGCGCAACGGCTCGACATGAAGATGGCCGGCGGCGGCCGCGGCGACGCGTTCGCCGGCCAGATGAACGTCGAGGCGTTCATGACCCAGGCGCACGAGTACGCATACTCGAACGAGGGGCTCGACGTCGTCTACAAGATCCTCAACACCCTGGCGCTGACGCATCCGATGCATACGGTTCGGGCCGCCGAGCTCCAGCGGTGGGTGGCCGCCGGCGAATATGATCGCATCCTGCGCGGCGAGTACACGCGCCGGGGCGGCGAGGCGAAGGATCGGCCGTTCCGCGACGACATGACCGCGGCGAAGGACTACTACTCCACCGAGGCGAAGGAGCTCGCGCGCGAGGTGGCCGGGGCGGCGAAGCGGGCGGCCAGCGCGGCGCGAGACGCCTTCCGGAACGCCCAGCAGAAGTGAGGCTGCTCGTCGTCGGCGGCGGGGGGCGGGAGCACGCGCTCTGTCTCGCTCTCCGCCGCGAGAATCCGGACGCCGAGCTGTACTGTGCGCCGGGGAACCCCGGCACTGCCCCCCTCGCGACCAACCTCCCCATCGCCGCCGACGACATCGACCGCATCGCGGACGCGGCGGACATGTTCGGGATTACCCTGACCGTCGTCGGACCCGAGGCGCCGCTCGCGCGCGGGCTCGCCGACCGGCTCCGCGCCGAAGGACGTGCGGTCTTCGGACCATCGGCGGCGGCCGCCCGGCTCGAGGCGAGCAAGGCCTTCTCGAAGGACGTCATGCGGGCCGCCGGCGTGCCGACGGCAGCGAGCGGCACCTTCACGGAGCTGCGCGAGGCGCTGGCCTTCGTGGACCGGCAGGACGAGCCGCTCGTGGTCAAGGCGTCCGGCCTCGCGGCGGGCAAGGGCGCGGTCGTCTGCGCCACCCGCCGCGAGGCCACGGACGTGGTGCGGTCGATGCTGGGCGACGGCGCGTTCGGCGAGGCAGGCCGTGTCGTCGTGATCGAGGCGTTCCTTACGGGCGAAGAGGTATCGATCCTCGCCCTGACGGACGGCCGCGACGTCGAGCTCCTCCCGGCGGCGCAGGATCACAAGCGGCTGCTCGAGGGCGATCGCGGTCCGAATACCGGCGGCATGGGGGCGTACGCCCCCGTCTCGCTCGCGACGCCGGCGCTGCTCGAGCGCGTGCGCGAGGGCGTGCTCCGGCCCACGCTCGAGGAGATGCGGCGGCAGGGTACCCCGTTCCAGGGCGTGCTCTACGCGGGGCTCATGGTCGATCGAGGCGAACCGTCGGTGGTGGAGTTCAACTGCCGCCTCGGGGATCCGGAGGCGCAGGTCGTGCTCCCGCTCGTGGACGCGGGCCTCACCGACTGCCTGGAGTCGATCGCGACCGGCCAGGGAGTCCGCCCGCTCACTGCGGGCTCCGGCGCGTCGGTCACGACGGTGCTCGCCGCCGCGGGCTATCCGGACGCACCCGTGAAGGGCGCCAGCATCACGATCCCCGCCGAACTCCCCGCCGGCGTCACCGTCTACCACGCCGGAACGAGGCTGGACGACGCCGGCGTGCTCCGCGTGAACGGCGGACGCGTGCTGAACGTGACCGCGGTGGCATCCGACTTCGCCGAAGCGCGCCGCCAGAGCCGCGACGCCGCCGAACGGATCCAGTTCGATGGCCGCCAGTTCCGCCGCGACATCGGCTGGCGGGAAAGCGCGCGCGCCGCTCGGTAATCTTCCGGATCGACAGGCGGCCTGCCTCGGGGTGATGTTCGAGCGTTTCACACCCAGGCGCCATGCGACACCCGCTGATCAGCTACATCCCGATCCTGACGACCGTTCTCTCGGCGGTCTTTGCGGCCCACCTCTGGCGCCATTGGCGCCGGCGTCGCGGCGCACGGTATCTCTTCTGGTGGTTCCTCGGGCTCGTGGCCTACGGGGCGGGCACGCTCACCGAAAGCCTCACCACGTTGCTCGGCTGGCATGAGCCGATCTTCCGCGCCTGGTACATCACGGGCGCGCTCCTCGGCGGCGCCCCACTTGCCCAGGGAACGGCCTACCTCCTTCTGCCGCGCAAGGTGGCCGACCGGCTGACGGTCATTCTCCTCCTGGTCGTCGGCGTCGGCGCGGCACTCGTGCTCGCCTCCCCGATCCATCATGAGCTCGTCGAGCCCTACCGGCTGAGCGGCAAGGTGCTGGCCTGGCCGAGGGTGCGGCTCGTCTCGCCATTCGTCAATCTCTACGCCGTGGTGCTGCTGATCGGTGGCGCCTTCTGGTCGGCCGGCCGCTACCTTCGCGAGATCGGTGCGGAGAAGCGGATGTGGGGCAACATCGCCATTGCCGTGGGCGCGATCCTCCCCGGCATCGGCGGGATGTACACCCGGATGGGATACACCGAAGTCCTCTACGTCACGGAGCTCCTGGGGCTGCTCCTCATCTGGCTCGGGTACTCGCTCATCGTCCGCGATCGCGGCCCGACGATCCACGCGAATCAGCGGCCGGCGGCGGACACCATGGACGCCACCTGACCGGCCCCCGCTCTCCCCCGCTCCATCCTCCCGACATTCCGTCCTTCCATCGGTCCGTGCTCCCGTCCTATCTTCCATCGAAGAATGCCCGAACTCCCCGAAGTCGAGACGATCGTGCGCGAACTGCGCCCGGCGCTCGTCGGCCGCACGATCCTCCGGGCCCGCCTCTCGCATGACGATGTCCTTCGCGGCGTCTCCCGCCGCAGCCTGCTTGCCGGACTCCGGGGCGCCGAGATCGTCTCGCTCAGCCGCCGGGCCAAGCATGCGGTGTTCGAGCTCGGCACTGGCAAGCGGCTGGTCATCCAGCCGGGCATGAGCGGCGCGCTCATGATCATGGACGAGCCACTTGCCGGGGACGCCGCGAAGTACGCGGTGCTCCGGGCCGACCTCGATGACGGCCGCGAGCTGGTGTATCGCGACGTCCGCCGGCTCGGCACGCTGCTGCTCCTCTCACCCGATGCGTGGAAGGAGTACGATGACGCACTCGGGCCCGAGCCACTGGATGCGCGCTTCGATGCCGCCGCGCTCGCGACGCGGCTGGGGCGCTCCCGCCAGGCCATCAAGAAGGTGCTGATGGACCAGCGCCATGTGGTGGGTGTCGGGAACATCTATGCGAACGAGGCGCTCTTCGCCGCCGGGATCGACCCATCCCGCCCGGCCAACACGGTGACGGCCGACGAATACCGGCGCCTGCATGGCGAGGTGCGCCGGATCCTCGAGGCTGCCATCCGCTCGAAGGGCACCACCTTCCGGGATTATCGGACCGGCACGGGCGAACGGGGCAACTTCCAGTTCGAGCTCCTCGTCTATGGCCGCGAAGGCGAGCCGTGCCGGATCTGCGGCACACGGCTCGCGCTCACGCACCTCATCGACGGACGGTCGACCGTCTTCTGCCACCGATGCCAGCACTGAAACGCCGCGCCCGGATGCTGGCGCTGCCCGCCACCGACCTCGGCCAATTGCGGACGCGCGTGCGCGCGCTGGCCGAGAACCGGCCGGCGGTGTATCAGATGGTCGACGGCACCGGCAAGATCCTCTACGTCGGAAAGGCGAAACGGCTCCGCACCCGGCTCCTCTGCTATTTCCGCGCGGAGTACCCGGCGGA
>JBLNHD010000050.1:0-4485 GCA_050268825.1 Gemmatimonadota bacterium | reverse complement strand
CGATCCGCGCCGCCATCTGCGATTCGGCCGCGAGGCCTTTCATGAACTGGTCGAGGCGCTCCTCGGTAATCTCGAGGACCTGGCGGTCGAACCGAACGGAGCCGGTCTTGACCGTTGCGCTTCCACTCTCGGCGCCCGCGGCCCGGGCGGCTGCATTCTTGATCTTCTTCCCCAGGCCGAACTGGGCTTCGGCGGACGAAGGAACGGCAACGACGACACAGCCCAGCAGGGCCGCGGCGAACAGGTGGCGCATACGGATCTCCACGAACGTTTGGCGGGTCAGGTTGCCGGAGAGTCCGGCAGGCGGGAAAAAGTATAGCGCCGCGTACCAGGGTGCATCAGCCCACCGCGTCCCGCTGGCCGGATGATGGATCCGCGCCCGATCTGACGGCCGCTGATTTCCCGCTGACCCCCTCCTGCTACCGTTGCCGCGTCTCCTCTTCCGCAGCCACGATCCTACGGAGGTTCATCCATGTCCATCGCACCCATCCGGGCGGCGCTTCCCGGCCTCCTGGTCATCGGTCTCGTCGTCCTTCCCGAGCCCGCACAGGCCCAGCTCGGCGGCTTCGGCCGCAAGATCAAGGAAAGAGTGCAGGCCGGGTCGCGCCCTGCGGACGCCGCGGCCGCCGCAGCCGACCCTGCCGCTTCGGCCTCCGTCCGTGCGGGCGGGCGCGAGGTCTGGGCCAACTACGACTTCATTCCCGGGCAGCGCACGCTCTTCTACCTCGACTTCACCGACGAGGAAGTCGGGAACTTCCCGCGCCGGCTCGAATTCAAGACGGGCTCGATGGAAGTCGTCGAGCTGGACGGGCAGCGGGCGCTCAAGGCGGCGAGCCCGTCCGGCTTCGTGATTCCGCTGCCGGAGGTGCTCCCCCAGCGGTTCACGGTCGAAATCGACGTCATCAACCGGAACGATCGGAGCACGGCGGCGCCGACCATCAAGATCTACGGCGGGACGGCCGCGCGGACGGATGTGGACGTCGAGCGGACACGGCTCGCCTTCGGTCACAATGGCTGGGACGTGACGGGCGGCGGCACCGAGACGCAGGCGAACTTCACGAGCGAGGAAACCGATGCCTACATGGGGCATCCCGTGAGCGTCCGGGTGCTCGGCGATGGCGCATACCTCAAGCTCTACGCCGACGGGCGCCGGCTCGCGAACGTGCCGAACGCGAACTTCATGCGCGGACGCGGGCTCTTTGTTGCGCTGGAAGGGCGCGATGGCGAGACCGGGGCGGTGTACGTCACGCGGATCCGGGTGGCCGAGAGCGAGAAGTCGGTCTACGACGCGCTGATGGCCGCCGGGCGGTGGGCCACGCAGGGCATCTTCTTCGACACCGGGAAGGCATCGCTCCGGCCCGAATCGGCGCCGACGCTCAAGGCCATTGCCGCCGCGCTTTCTCAGCACCCCGACCTG
Organism: Gemmatimonadota bacterium; assembly: GCA_050268825.1. Classification (GTDB taxonomy): domain Bacteria; phylum Gemmatimonadota; class Gemmatimonadetes; order Gemmatimonadales; family GWC2-71-9; genus CAMLLJ01. The sequence continues at coordinate 3,068 of JBLNHD010000050.1, read as the reverse complement.
CGCATCCGGATCGAGGGACATACCGACAACATCGGGGACGCGGCCGCAAATCTCGCGCTGAGCGAGGCACGGGCCAGGGCGGTGAAGGACGCCCTCGTGCGTGCGCACGCGGTCGCTGCCGACCGTATCGAGACGGCCGGGCTGGGCGACACGAATCCCGCGGCGGACAATGGGACCGCGGAAGGCCGGTCGAGCAACCGGCGGGTCGAAGTGGTGAAGCTGTGAGGTTCTTCATCCTCGCGGGCCTTGCCGCCGCGCTGGGCTCGCCGGCCACGGCCTTCGCCCAGTGCTACACCGCTCGCGAAGGCGCCGCCTACGACTTCGTCCCGGCGGGCGGAACGCTCTACGCCACCGACTTCAGCGGCGATGCGCCCGGGGATTTTCCGGCGTCGCTCGAGTTCAAGGAAGGCGCCATGGAGGTGGTGCGGTGGCGAGGCCAGCCGGCGCTGAAGGCGTCTTCTCCCAGCACCTTCGTGATTCCGCTCGGGGCGCCGCTCCCCGAGAGCTTCACGGTCGAGATCGGGGTGGTCAATCGCAACACGAAACAGGTCGGCGCGGAGACCATCGCCATCTACGGGGGCCGAAGCCCGAACGCCGGGCAAGGCACGGTTCGCGCCGAGTACGGACCGATTTCCTGGCACCTCTCAGGTGGAGGCGCCAACGCGGGCGCGCAGTTCGGAAGCGACGATGCCGACGTGTGCATCGGGCAGGAAACGACGGTGCGACTCAAGGTCGATGGTGACAAGGTGCGCTTCTACGTCGATGAGCGCCGCCTTGCCAGTGTCCCGAGCGCGCGCTTCCTGCGCGCGCCCGGCCTGATCGTGTCGCTCGCAGGGCGGGACGACATGGACAATGCGGTCTACGTCACGCGCATTCATGTCGCGGGCGGAAGCGGCGCACCGGCCATTGCCGCTGCCCGACCGGCCGCGCCGGCAGTCTCCACTGCTCCGGCGCCGTCCGTCACGGCGGCAACGTCTCCGGCTGCGCCGACGCCCACGACGACCACGACAGCCGTCTCCCCAACGGCATCACCGGCGCCGGCCACGACTGGCGCAGTTCCGCTGTCGGGCGCGGGAACGTCGGCCGCGACCGAATCCGCTCCGGTGACGCAGGCGACGCTGCAGGGCACCCAGCCGGTGGCGATCGAATCCGCCGACCGCCTGAGCGGTACGGTCGCCGCCCCGCTCGGCGCCCCCACCGGCCTCAGGGCCAAGTACGTCGGCCGCGGTCGCTTCGCGTTCCTGTGGAACGCGGCTACGGGCGCAACGCCCGGCCTCACCGAGTACGAGGTATGGGTCAAGTCCAATGAGTGCGCAAATCCCTGCCGCGTGACGATGGCCGGGCTCACGGATACCATCGTGACTTCCGCCAGCACCTTCGACTACACCGGTCCGGTCAGTGCGCAGGTCCGGGCGGTGGAGACCGGGCGCGATCCCTCTCCTGCCAGCGTGCCGGTCGCGCTGCCTCCGATTCCCCGATACAAGGGCGTCTATCGCGTCGCCGTGACGGGCCTCAGGGTCAATCGCGAAACGATCGACAATCCTGCGGAGATCGACGGCAAGCGTGACGAGGTCCTGGTTCGCGCATGGGCCAATACCTACGCAGCCGGCGGCGCGCTGGTGGGTTCCGCTGCCGTAGAAAGCAAGGTCCACGGTGACCGGAACGCCGATGCCTGGTCGCTCGCGAACAGTCCGACCGTGCGGATCAAGGCGGGATCCGCCAGTCTCCTCGGCGGTCTCCGGACGGGCGACGAGCACCGCGCGCAGGCGGGCACCGCACCGAACACGGTCTCCTTCCCGCTCCTCGTGTGGGAGGGATCGCTCAGAGAATCGGAGGAGCAGCTCGTCGTGGTGCCGACCGTCTGGGAAGTCGATCGCGCGCCCGCCTGGCAGCCGGTGCCGCTGCCCGAGCCGGAGCGCGAGCTGCTCCAGGCCATCGGCCAGTATGCGGCGGCGCGTTTCGTTCCCGCCGCCACGCAGGAGGTCCAGCTGACCACCGAGTACCTTGCCCGCCTGCGCCAGCTCTACGGCCTGGCGCTGAGCGATGCGCCCGACTGGGCACTGACTGCGGCACTGCGGGCGCAGGCGATGCGCGCCATTTCGCTCCTGCCGCGCGAAGGCGTTCCGGCAGACTCGGTCGACGATGTGCTCCTGCGCGAGGCCGCGCGGATCCGGACCGAGCTCGGCGACATGGGCGGGCCCGAAGCGGCGGCCGTGTCGCAGTATGCGCCGGGCGCGGCGCAGCAGCTGCTGAAGATCTATGCGGCGTGGGCACCGACGCTCGCCGCGCTGATGAACAACGCCGACCGCCCCATCGGGATCTACTCCCGCGACGGCGCGCAGCAGTTCGATGCGCAGATGATCCGGCTCGACTTTGCGGGGGCGGAGCGCATCGTCGCCGGGGCGCACGGCGGCCCACCGGGCGAGCTCGCGGTCCGGTATGTTGACAAGGTGCTCGGTGCCAATGGTGATTACACGCTGTTCCTGCGCGTCGAGCGCCTGCAGTGATCGCCTCGTTTCGTCGATCAACCGAAAGGACCTTCATGCCTCTCCGCGCCTTCCTCGCCGCCGCCGCCCTCGGGCTGGCAGGCGCCGCCTGCGCCGGCGATTCCGAGCCCGCCGAACGCCCGTCGGGCAGCGCGCCGGCGGCCGAAGCGCCGAGCTCGGGCGATGATCTGACCGATGTCACGAACTACCGCCTGACGATGGACAAGGTGGATCGCTACTTCGATGCACAGCTCGCCATCGCGCGGCGCGTCAAGGACCTTTCTCCCGAGGATCGGGCTCCGCTCGAGCAGATGGAGAGCTCGGCCAACGCCTCGCTCGACGACATGGCGCGGCGGCTCGAAGGCCATCCGGCCACGCGCGAAGGCCTGCGGGAGGCGGACATGTCGGGGCGCGAGTTCGCGACGCTGACGATGGCGATGCTGCAGGCGGGGATGGCTGCCTCGGTGCTTCAGATGCGCCCGAACGACGATCCGGACTCGCTTGCCCGCGAAATGAAGGCCAGCATGGACAACATCCGGTTCATGCAGGAGAACGAAGCCGAGCTCACCCGCCGCCAGCAGG
>JBLNHD010000049.1:0-2610 GCA_050268825.1 Gemmatimonadota bacterium | reverse complement strand
GAGCTCGGATGAGCCGCTCGCCAAGCTTGCACAGTTCGACCGGTACCGGCTCAAGAAGTACTGGCGCACCAACCAGGACACGGCCATCAACCAGCGTCCGCTGGTGCGGCTCGGCCAGGCGGTGAAGGCCGGCGAGGTGCTCGCCGACGGCGCCGCGACCGAGATGGGGCAGCTCGCCCTGGGCTCGAACGTGACCGTGGCGTTCATGCCCTGGTACGGCCACAACTTCGAGGACGCGATCATCCTCAGCGAGCGCCTGGTCAAGGACGACGTCTATTCGTCGATCCACATCCAGGAGCTCGAGCTCCACGTCCGCGACACGAAGCGGGGCCAGGAAGAGATCACGCGCGAGATCCCGAACGTCTCCGACGAGTCGGTGGTGGACCTCGACGAGCGCGGCATCGTCCGGATCGGCGCCCACGTGAAGCCGGGCGACATCCTCGTCGGCAAGATCACGCCGAAGGGCGAGACCGAGCTCTCGCCGGAGGAGAAGCTCCTCACGGCGATCTTCGGCGAGAAGGCCAAGGACGTGAAGGACTCGTCGCTCAAGGTGCCGCCGGGCATGAGCGGCGTCGTGATCGATGTGAAGATCTTCAGCCGGGTGGAGGACCGCGTCGTCGAGAAGGACCGCGGCGAGCGGATCGGCGAGGTGCGCCGCGTCGAGAGCGACGAGAAGGCGCGCATCACCACGGTCATGATGGACGAGGTGAAGCAGCTCCTCGCCGGGCAGGAAGTGGCGCTGATGCTCAAGGCCGGGACCGTGGAGGAGTACCTCCCTGCGGGCACGAAGCTCACGGCGCAGGTGCTGGCCGATCTCGACCTGGCCGACATCGACCGCAAGACGCTCCGGGTCGCCAACAAGGCCGCCAACGAGCGGATGCGGGCCACGATCGACATGGCCGAGCGCGAGCGCGCCAAGGTGGAGGAGAAGGCGGAGGACCAGATCGACAAGATCCTCCAGCCGGACGAGCTGCCGCCGGGCGTGATCCAGCTGGTCAAGGTGTACATCGCCGAGAAGCGGAAGATTTCGGTGGGCGACAAGATGGCCGGGCGCCACGGCAACAAGGGGATCGTCGCCCGGATCGTGCCGGAAGAGGACATGCCGTTCCTCCCGGACGGCTCGCCCGTGGACATCGTGCTGAACCCGCTCGGCGTGCCGAGCCGCATGAACGTCGGCCAGATCCTCGAGACGCATCTCGGCTGGGCCGCCCGGATCCTCGGCTTCGAGGCCAAGACGCCGGTGTTCCGCGGCGCCGACGAGGCCGAGATCGGCGTGCTCCTGCGCCTGGCCGGCTTCAAGTGGGCGGGCGAGTCGCTCCGCCTGAGCCATCGCGCGCCCGAGGTGGACGCGGGGATGACGCGGCGGATGGTCGAGGACCTCAAGGTCGTGGCGCCGTCCGGTGAGCGTACGCTGCTCACCGAGGCGGGCGTCGGGCTCCTCGAGCTCAAGGGTGCGTCGAAGGAGACGCGCGAGTTCGCGAAGTCGCTCCGGGCCTTCCTGGCCGACGCGGCACGCGAGCTGGCCGATCGCGCCGTGCAGCAGCGCGGGAGGGAGATCGACATCCAGAAGACGCTCGCGTCCGCCGGCGACAAGGCGGCGGCGAAGATCGCGAAGGACCTCGAGAAGCAGACGCTCTCGCCGGCCGAGGCGCTGGCCGCGGCGGGGCAGCCCGCGCTCGCGGCGCTCCTCGGCGGCAAGGGCGAGGGGGACCTCGATGCAGCGGCCAACGAGCTGCTCCGCGTCGCCGGGCTCACCCCGGCCGGCAAGGCCCGTCTGCGCGATGGGCGGAGCGGCCAGGAGTTCGAAGGGGAAGTGACCGTCGGCGCCATCTACATGCTCAAGCTCAGCCACCTCGTGGACGACAAGATCCACGCGCGGTCCATCGGGCCGTACTCGCTCGTGACGCAGCAGCCGCTCGCCGGCAAGGCGCAGTTCGGCGGCCAGCGCTTCGGCGAGATGGAAGTCTGGGCGCTCGAGGCCTACGGCGCCGCGCACGTGCTGCAGGAGATGCTCACCGTCAAGTCGGACGACGTGAACGGCCGCAGCCGCGTGTACGAAGCCATCGTGAAGGGACAGAATCTCCCCGAGCCCGGGATTCCCGAGTCGTTCAACGTGCTAGTGAAGGAACTCCAGGCGCTCGGGCTGAAGGTGACGCTCGGCACCACCGAAGCCGGCGAAGAATAAGAGGGAACACATGATCGATTTTCGCAGCGGACGCGAGCCCAAGAGCTCGAGCTTCGACTACATCAGCATCCGGATCGCGGCGCCCGAGGAGATCCGCGGGCCGCGCGACACCAAGGAGCGTGAGCGCCTGGAGCTCCAGGGCCAGCGCACCTGGTGGTCGTGGGGCGAGGTCACCAAGCCGGAGACCATCAACTACCGCTCCTTCAAGCCGGAGAAGGACGGCCTCTTCTGCGAGCGCATCTTCGGCCCGGTCAAGGACTGGGAATGCCACTGCGGCAAGTACAAGCGGATCCTCTATCGCGGCGTCGATCGCTAGATCTGTCAACAGCGGCGAACGTACGCGCTCGTAAAACTTCCGCGCCGATCTGGAACCGTCATCCTGCAACGACACATACTCAGCTTCACCCTTCCCGGCTTCGGCGATC
>JBLNHD010000048.1:0-15340 GCA_050268825.1 Gemmatimonadota bacterium | reverse complement strand
GAGCTCCGGCGCATCGTCGCGGCCGACTTCGGGCTCATCACCGAAGTGAACGCGCACCTCTTCCGGATGCAGGGAAAGCTCTTCCGGCCGACGCTCCTCCTCCTGGCGGACGAGGCGACGGGAGGCCCCGACGCGCGCTGCGAGAGGCGCTTCGGCTCGCCGCCCTGCGGCGGGGACGTCGGCGGCGCGTCCATCTGACGCGGCGGAAGGTTCGTCCGCTGCCGGTCGTCTCCCATGATCGCGTCCGACGTATCCGTCAGACTGCGCTTGAACTCGCGAATGCCCTTGCCGATCGACGAGCCGACCTCGGGCAGCCGCTTGGCGCCGAAGACGAGGAGCACGACGACCATGATGAGCAGGATCTCCCACACACCGAGGTTACCGAACACGGGTACCTCCTAGAAAAGCGACCGGGCAATCAGGTACGCGACGAGCACACCCACGAGGCTCAGCAGCGATACGTGCAGCCCGATTGGACCCAGGGTGAAGTTTACCACCAGGAGGTCGGCAGAGACAGGCCCGAAGGTCGGGGTCCAGGTACTCGTGAAGAAGGCCTTGGGCGGGCCCTCGGGCAGCCAGCGGCGCAGGAAGGCGGTCAGGAAGCCGCCCGTGATGAAGCCGGCGATGAGCACGCCAAGGTAGAACCTCGGCCGATGGGGACCGCTCGGCATCAGCTCCTCCGTTCCAGGACGTAGGTGATGCTGGCCCGGAGGCTTTCCCGGGCGGGGGACGGCGGCAGGCGGTCGAGCTCGGCCTCCGCGATCTCGGCGAAGTGCTGCGCCCGCTCGCGCGCGTAGTCGAGCCCGCCGGCATCGGTCACCAGCCCGATGACGCGCGCCACCTGCGCCGCATCCGGCTGCTCGGTCCGCATGAGCTGCGTCACGTCGCGCCGGCCCGCGTCGCTCAGCCGCGGCAGGGCCGCAATCAGCGGCAGCGTGACCTTGTGCTCGCGGAGGTCGAGCCCGGACGGCTTGCCGGTCACCGCCTCGTCCTCGGTGTAGTCCAGCACGTCGTCGACGATCTGGAAGATCATGCCCAGGGCGTCCCCGAAGCGCGCCAATGCGGCGCGCTGCTCGGCCGGCGCGCCGAGCGCGCCGACTTCGCAGGCACCCGCGAGGAGAGAGGCGGTCTTCGACCGGATGAGAAGGTCGTACGCCTCCTCGTCGAACGAGAGGCGATCGTGCGACAGCAGCTGCCGCATCTCGCCGATCGTCATGTCGTTCGTGACGCGCCCGATGATCCGCAGGGGCTCGAGATCGTCGAGCCGCACCAGCTCCACCACCGCGCGCGAATAGAGATAGTCTCCCATGATGACGGAGACCTGGTGGCTGAAGAGCGAATTGACGGTCGGGAGTCCGCGGCGAAGCACCGAATGGTCCACCGAGTCGTCGTGCACGAGGGTGGCCAGGTGTATCAGCTCGATGACGGCCCCGAGCGTCTCGCAGCGCGCGTCGGGGCCTCCCGTCGCCTCGTCCGCCAGAAGGAGGAGCGTCGGCCGGAAGAGCTTTCCCTGCATCCGGAAGAGGTGCGCGTTCACTTCGGTGATGAGCCCGAAGTCGGCCGCGACGATGCGCCGGAGCTCCGCCTGCACGCCGTCGAGACGCGGGCGGAGGGGCGCCTGCAGAGCGGCGAGCGACACGGGAAGCGTCTGTTCCGACCTCATGTCGCGGCGCCGAGGCGCTGGATGCGCTCATTGAGGTCCATGAAGCGGATGTCCACCGCGAGCGCCCGCTCGTAGCTCGCGCGCGCCTCGCGGCCCTTCCCCTGCTCTTCCTGCGCGCGGCCGAGCCAGTAGAGCAGTCCGATCTTCTCGTCGTCGCCACCGTCGAGGGCATCCACGGCGCGGCGCAGGATGGTCTCCGCGATCGCGAACTGCCGCTTCTCCACGAACGTCACCCCCAGCGCCTCGGAGGTGCGGAGCCGCCCGTTCGGCGCGCGGAGCGCCTTCTGGAACTCCGCGATGGCCTCGTCGAGGAGCCCCATTTCCTTGAAGGCGATGCCGAGGTCGTAGTGCGCCTCGTAGTCGTCGGTGCCGATGTTGGCCTCGATCCCCTTCTTGAACTGCTCGAGCGTCTCCTCGAAATCCTTCTGCTCGTCGCCGGTCGGGCGCTCGGTCTCGATCTTCATGCGCGTGTCGCGCGGACCCTCGTCCTCGATGACGAGCGAGCCGAGGTCGATGAAGTCATCGTCCGGCACCGGTCGCCTCGCGGTCGGGGGCGCCGGGGGCACCGCCGGAGCGGCGGGCGCGGCGGGAGCGGCCGGAGCCGGCGGCGGCGCCGCCGGCTCTTCGCGCGGCGCGGCGGTGTCCGGCCCGGACTCGCGCCAGTCGGCCGCGTCCGGCTCCCGGCCGGTCGATGCCTCGGGTGCTCCTCCCCGCGCTTCGTCCGGCGCGGGCGGCGAGGGCTCGAGCCATGCCATGGCGTCGCGCGCCCGTGCATTCCCGGGATCGTGCTCGAGGATCCGGCCGTACACCGCAAGGGCCTTGTCGGCTGCGCCGGCCCGCACCAGCGCGTCGGCCAGATCGAGGTACGCGCCGAGCAGGCGGCTGCGATCTCCGCTCCGGTACGCGAGCTCCACGCGCTTCTGCTGGTACTTGATGGCGTCCGGCTCGAGGCGCAGGAGTGCGTCGACCACGTCCATGGCCGACTCCCAGCTGCCCGCCGCTTCGTAGGCCCCGAGCGCGAGCACGTATTCCTCGACCGCCCGGGCCGGATCGTTCTCCCCGACGAGGATGTCCGCCAGCGCGCGATGCAGCCCCGGGTTGTCGGGATCGTCGAGAATCCGGTCTTCGAGCTCGGCCGACGTGACGTCGGGTGAGGGCACGGCTGCGGCCGCGGCGGCGGCTTCTTCCGGCGTCTCTTCGGGCAGATCGATGGCGGTCCCGCTCGTATCGATGAAGTCGAGATCGCCGCCCAGCTTCGACTCGAGCTCGATCGGTGTCCCCACGTCGAAGTCGTCGATGTAGCGGACGCCCTGGGCGTGCTCGTCGATCAGCGGCGTGTCGAGGGTGGTGCCGGGCAGGAGGTCGAAATCACCGGAGACGTTCTCGTCGAGCGCGGGCGCCCGCTCCTCGAACGGCGGATCGAGGTCGAGCGGTGCAGCGGCCGACGAGTCGAGGATCAGGTCGCTCTCGGCGGTGCGCTCCAGATCGATGAACGCGCCGGGCGAGCTCTCGGCGAGCGGCTCGAGCTCCTCGCCCATCCCGATCGATCCGTCGACGAGCAGCCCCTCGAATCCGTCGCTGGCGCCCGCGAGCTCCACGGTGCCCTCGAAGCTCCCGGGCTCGAGATCGGGCAGCATGGTCGGCGCATCCGCGACCGCATCCAGCGAGACCGGCTCGAAGCTGTCGAGTCCTTCCACGGGCGCCGGTGCGTCGGGCGCGGCCGCCTGCTCGGGCGCGGACGGCACGGCGGTGGATTCGAGTCCGGCGAGCGCCGGCGGCGAGAATGCCGGCGGAGGTGGCGGCGGTGGTGCCGCTGCCGGCGCTGCCGACTTCGAACTCCGGCCGGGCATCTCGATGCCCGTTTCGATGAAGATCAGGTCGTTACCGCCGGCCGGCGGGCCGCCGGCGGATGCCGGCGCCGCAGGGACGATCTCCTCGACCGAATGCATCCGCTCCCGCGTCCGCCGGGCGCCATCGCGATCCCCGCGCGCTTCGAGGTCCGCCGCCATCCGCTCCAGCTGCTCGCGCGCGTCGTCCGCCCGCGACGCGGCGCGGAGCAGCTCGACGAGCATGAGGCGCAGGTCCTGATTGGCACCATGCTGGTCCGCGAAGCTCTTCACCTGGCCGAAGGCCTCGTCGAGCTTCCCGAGCGTGTTCATGCGCTCGAGGTACTCGATCAGGTTCCGCTTCGACTCGGAGACGACATTCTTGCGGGCGTGAAGGTGCGCCAGGCGGAGATACGTCTGCACCCGCCCCGGGTTGACCCGGAGGATCTTGCCGCAGAGCGCGATGGCGTTGTTGAGAAACCCCTGCTCGGCGTAGAGTTCCGCCGCCCGCTCGTACGACTGCACCGCGGAGCCCGGGTCGTTGAGCTTGAGGTGGAGGTCTCCGACCCGGTTGTACAGGGCCAGATCCAGCTCGGACTCCCGTCCCGCTTCGAAGTGATGGATGGCTTTCTGGTAGACGTCGATCGCCTTCCGCCAGTCCTCCTTCTGTTCGTGCTTCCGTGCCGTGTCCTTGAGCTTTTCCAGATTCATTCGGCCCGGCGGAGGAGTGGAGGAAAAAGGCGGTGCGACATGGGGTTAGGCAAAGATAGGGAGCCCGGCGGGGGGGAGCAAGGCGAACGGCTCAGGCCCTCGTTTCGGCGGGATCGAGGTCTCCTGCCGCGATGGCGAGCGCCAGCCGTTCGAGATCGGGCGCAGGGGGCCGGTCGGCGCCGAGCGGCGCCACGCGGGGATGGAGGCCCCGAATCCTCGCATGCAGCGCCGCGACGCCGCGTCCCGGGCGGAGCGGCGCCAGGAGGTCCAGCGCCTGCGCGGCACACAGCAGCTCTGCGGCCACGACCCGCTGCGCATTGACCAGGATCCGGCGCGCCTTCCAGGCCGACGCCATCCCCATCGGCACGAAATCCTCCTGGTTGGCGTCGGTCGGGATCGATCCGATGCTCGCCGGCATGGCCAGCGCGCGCGACTCCGCCACCAGGGATGCTGCAGTTATTTGCACCATCATGTAGCCGGACGAGAGGCCGGGATCGGCCGTCAGGAAGGCCGGGAGCCCCTGCGAGAGGTCGGGATTCACCAGCCGCTCGACCCGTCGCTCGGCGAGCGCCTGCAGCGTCGTCAGCGTCAGCGCCAGGATATCGAGCGCCTGCGCCACCGGCTGACCGTGGAAATTGCCGCCCGAGAGCACGTCGCCATTGTCGAACACGAGCGGGTTGTCCGTGGACGCGTTGAGCTCGACGGCCGCGGTGGCTTCCGCGAATCGGATCGCATCCGCCACCGCCCCCAGCACCTGCGGCGAGCAGCGAAGGCTGTAGGCATCCTGCACGCGATCGTCGTTTTCCCGGTGCGACTCGCGGATTTCGCTGTCGGCGAGGAGTGCGCGCATGAGCGCGGCGGCCTCGACCTGACCGGGATGCGGGCGGGCGTCGTGAATGCGCGGATCGAGCGGCGTCGGTGTCCCGCGCAGCGCCTCGAGGCTCGCCGCGCCCGCGGCGACAGCCGTGCGCCAGAGAACCTGCGCGTCGTGCACCATGAGCGCGAGGAGCGCCGTCTGCGCCTGCGTGCCGTTGATGAACGAGATCCCTTCCTTGGGCCCGAAGCGATAGGGCGCGAGACCGGCGCGGGCGAGCGATCCGGCGGCCGGCGTTGCCCCACCCTGCTCGTCGAGCACCTCACCCTCGCCGAGGAGCACCATCGCGATGTGGCTGAGCGGCGCGAGATCACCGCTCGCGCCGACGCTTCCCTGCTCGGGGACCAGCGGAACGATCCGCGCATTGATCAGCGAGACGAGCGCGTCCACGAGCGCCGCGCTCACGCCACTCGTGGGCCGCACCAGGACGTTGGCACGCAGGATCATCAGCGCGCGCACCACATCTCGCGGGAGCGGCGTGCCGACACCCGCGGCATGGCTCCGGATCAGGTTGACCTGCAGCTGGTCGAGCTGGTCCTGCGCGATCCGCACATTGGCCAGCTTCCCGAAGCCCGTGTTGATACCGTAGATCGTCTGGCCGCTGGCGATGGCTCGCTCCACGAGCGCGCGGCTTGCCGTGAGCGCTGAGCGGGCGGCCGGATCGAGCGTGATGCGCGTGTCCGGTTCGCGCGCGGCGCGGACGACGTCGGCAATCGTGAGCGAACGGCCGTCCAGCGTCAGTGTGGGGGATGGCATGCGGGGAAGATAAGGCCGGGCGGCCACCGGAGCAGGCACCACGCATCAGGGGCGGCCGCCCCATGGCAGCCGCCCCTGGCACGCAGCCCGCGGAGACCGGACCGGCTAGCGCCCGGCGATCCGGAGCTCCGGGTTTCCCGGATCCGTCTGATACGCCCAGTCGAGGATCAGGAGATTCTGCCCGACATGCGTGACCCGCACGGCGCCGAACGAGAAGAAGGCGCCGCCGTCGTCGATCTGGAAGACGTACCCCCACCCCGGAAGCGCCTCGATCCCCGCCGGATCATACCCCGCGTCGGGCGCCACGGTGATGCTCGTGAGGTCCTCGACGGGCGCATTGCCGTACAGGGCAACCTCGACCCCGGCGGCGGCCGGAGTGAGGAAGAGCGTCCCGTCGACATCGCGCTCGACGGTGAAGTCGGCGGCCGCCGAGCTTCCTGCCGTCACACGGCCGAGCTCGGTGCGCTGCACATTGCCGTCGCCGTTCAGGTCCTCCCAGAAGCGGAAGCCCGACCCCGCATCCTGGCTCTGCCGGGCGAAGATCGCAACGTTCCGCGCGTCGGGACGCGGCGTATCGTGCGTCACGGGCGAGCGGTCGCTCTCGAGGCCGTCCACGCTCACGGCCGTCACGTGAAAGCAGCGCGGCACGCCGTTGGTCAGCGCACCAACGACGAACTCAGGCGCGACCGTCGTCCCCTCGAGGCGCCACGTCCCGCACTGGTCGGCGTCGAGATCGTAACTCGCACTGTGCACCGCGTACGCTTCGAAGATGTCGGGATCGGACTGGAAAGGATTGTCGGACCAGGTGAGCGCGACCGCGCCGTCGAGCGTCGTGCTCGCCAGCGCGTCGGGGGCCTCGGGGGTGCGGCCGGGCCCCGACGGATCGGAGCTGCAGGCCGCGAGAAAGACTGCAGGCAGGGCCAGCCACCAGCGACGCATACCGGTCCACTCCGTAAGGGTCGGAACGTCTATCGAGCATGCGCCGTGCCAGACGATGCCGCGGCTGCCGGCGGGGCCTGCTCGCGTGATCGGCGGCTCGGTGCCCTCTGTCCCGGGCATGCTGTCTCCGGATGCGGACGCTACTGGCCGAGCGTCGACTGGTTGAAGTCGAGCTTGAGCTCCGGCAGGTCGGTCAGGAAGACCGAAAAGTAGAAGGCGACGTTCCCGTTCGCGTTGCGGACGAAGTTGAACGCCGCACGCCACTCGTGCAGCTCGCGCTCCAGCCGCACCACGTGCGACTCGAACCGCTTGTCGGTGACGTTGTACTGCGTCTGCCACGACACGCCCCAGAACGGCGTCGGCGAGAACATCGTGCCGAAGCCGATGTTCTGCCGGGATGGCTGCTCGACGCCGTCTTCCCGCGGCCGCTGCCGGGTCAGCGAGTAGTTGACGTTCGCAGTGAACGTGCGGGATCCCATGCCGAGGGGCATCTGGCCCGAGCCGTAGACCTGGTCCGCTCCGTAGAACGCACCCGGGCTCTCCGGCCGATCGTAGGTCCTGGGCTGGAAGAGCGGGACGCCGGCCGGATCCATCTCGCTCGGCTCCTGCCGTCCCGAGCCGAGCCCGAAGAAGGAGCCGATCGACTGGAAGGTGCGGGCGGAGAGCGAGAAGTTGGCGCTCACGTTCTGCAGGAAGGGCGAGAAATCCGCCGTGTCCGAGCCGACCTCGCCCCGCCAGAGATCGTGCGAGATGTTGAGATTGAACCCGGGGAGGAGGTCGCTCAGGACCGAATTGGTGATCGAGCGGGTGACCCAGCCGGTGCGACCGGGCAGCTTGGCCTGCTCGAAGTCGTAGGCGAGCTCGCTCGTGGTGATGCTGAGGAGCCGGTACTTCCGCGCGGAGGTGCCGAGCGTATCGCCCGCATCGGGCCGCCCCTTTCCCTCGAACGTCTGGGAGAGCGAGAGGCTGAGCCGCTGGACGGGGTCGCTGCGCAGCCTGGGTGCCTCGCCCAGGCGCGTGATGGCCCGCGCAAAGGTCTCCGACACGTCGGCCGCCGGCGAGTAGTTCCAGCGGAGCGTCGGCGACACCGCGTGGCGGATCGCCGTCAGCGGCCCGATCCCGCCGAAGCGGCCGAAGAACGTCGGAGTCATCGTCGCGCTGAACTGCGGCCGCTTGCCCTGGAACACCCAGTCCCCGCCGGTTCGAGCATTGCGCACCGCGAAGAAGGGCGTCTGCTGCGTCGCGTTGGCGATCCCGATGGCAGGCTGGAGCTTCCACGTGTTGCGGAACAGGATCGGAAGGTTGATGCCGGTGTCCCAGTTGAGTCCCGACTGGAAATCGCCCCCCGAGATCCGCGTGACGTTCACCGAGTCGTTCGGCTCGGGCGTGGTCAGGTCGGGCTGCCGGACGGTCACCTGCCGGCGCCCCGTCTCCGACTGGTCGAGAACGCTGAGCGTGTTCCGCCAGTTGAACGAGCCGATCCGCAGCGGCGTTTCGAAGCCGAGGGACGTGGCTCGCGTCCGTCCCCGCTGCTCGACGGTATCCACCCCGCCTTCGGCATTCGCCAACAGCAGGTTCGGGAGCACGGTGCCCCGCGACTCGTTGTTGACGATCGAGAGCCCCGGGGACCAGGTGATGGTGCGCCCGATGTTGATCGGCTTCGGCGAGATGTTGAGCGAGGGGAGCTGGCTCGTCGAGCTCTTGTCGGAGAGATTCTGCCGCCGGTTGCCACCGAGCGCCACGGAACCCCACCCGAAGCGCCGCGTGAAATTCACCGAGCTGGTGATCTGCTGCGTGTTGAGCAGCGGATCGAGCGCGTTCTGCTCGACGATGGTCGAGTTCGTCAGGTAGTTGACGTCGAGGTTGAGGCTCGTGCTGATGTTGAAGTTCTGCCGGTGCGTCCAGCGCAGCCCGAAGCCGCGCGCCCCTCCCGACTCGTACTGGCGATTCACGCCGATCGACCCGTCCATGAAGCGGTCGAGGAAACGGTACTGGCTGGTCACGCCGAACTGGACGTAGCGCCCAGAGTACCAGTCCATGCGCCCCGTGAAGTCGAGGAAGTCGCTCGGCGCCCAGTAGTAGCCGATGTTCGTGATCTGCCGGTTGTAGCTCCCCGAGGTGCGCACGATATCGTTGATCCCCACCTTCGGCACGAGGATCCCCGAGCGCCGGCCGGGACGCGTGTCCTGGAAGATGAAGGGCAGCCACAGCACCGGCACGTCGCGGATGTAGAGCACCACCGGCCGGGCCACGATCATCGAGTTCGACACCCACTTCACCTTCCCCACCGCGAAGCGATAGTGCGGCACGGGGAGCGGACAGCTCGTGATGGTGCTGACGCCGGCGAAGACGCGCGTCGAGCTCGAGTCCTGCGAGACGTTCCCGCGGAGGAACCAGACGGTGCCCGCCTCCTCGAACTGCGTCTGGCCGCCGCGCACCAGGCCCTGGCCCTCGCAGGTGTCGTAGCGGATCGCCTCGCCGACGAGGGTGCGGCCCTGGTCGACGAGCGTGGGGCGGCCGGTGGCGGTGAGCTCGCACCGGATCTCGTCGAAGGAGATCTGCCCGGCACTCAGCGTCATGCCCTGCCGCTCGGTGTAGGCATTGCCGTGCAGCTCGAACCGCCGCTCTTCCGCGAGCAGGGTCGCGGAATCCGCACGATAGCGCGTGACCGTGAACCCCGGGCGGCTCAGGAGCTCCTGCAGCACGGAATCCGCGCCGGTCAACGGAAACTGGCCGCCGGTATCCGGCACGACGGCACGCGGGACCGCGGCTTTCGTCGTATCCCGGGCCGGCACGCGCGTGGAGTCGGCGGGGCGGACCGGCCGCAGCGGCTTGTCCTGCGCAGCCGCCGTACCCGGCAGGGCCACGAGCGCAAGGAGCAGCGCCGCCGCGGCAGCCGCCGCGCGCCGCCGGCGCCGCCGGGTGAGGAGCACCGACCCGGCGTACCCGATCTCGTAGAGAATGATGAGCGGGATGGTGAACATCACCATCGAGATGAGGTCGCCGCCCGGCGAGAGGATCGCGCCACCGACGCAGGCGAGCACGATGGCAAACCGGCGGAACCCATTGAGGCGTTCCGGTGTGGCGACGCCGAGCCAGGCCAGGATGAAGATCAGGAGCGGGAGCTCGAAGGAGATGCCGAGCGCCAGCACGACCCGCACCAGGAAATCGAAGTAGGCCTGGTAGGTGATCATCGGCGCCAGGGCCTCACTCTGGAAGCTGAAGAGCACGCGAAGCGTCTGCGGGAGCACGAACTCCCACGCGAGCACGGCGCCGACGAGGAAGAGCCCGCTGCCCACGAAGAGCGCCGGCACGATGACCTTCTTCTCGCGCGCGTAGAGCGCGGGCGCCAGGAACGCCCACACCTGCCAGAGCACCACCGGCGCCGCCACGATCAGGCCCACGAGAAAACTGAGCTTGAAGACGATCATGACCGAATCTGTGGGACTCAGGACCACGAGCTTGCCGCCGGCCGGGAGGTACGGCTCGATCGGGCGCTTCATGATCGAGACGAGCTGGAGCTGCTGCACGACGACGAAGCCGGCGACGAAGCCGACCAGCAGCGCGAGGATGGAGCGGATGAGCCGGGCGCGCAGTTCCTCGAGGTGATCGAGGAACGGCATCTCCCCGCCGGGTGCGGTCATGGCAGTGGGGCCGGCGCCCGGGCTATCGCCCGAGCGCCCTCAGACGATCCCGCGCGAGCGCCGCCTCGTCGGAGTTCGGGTAGCTGTCGACGACCCGCTGGTACGCCTGCCGCGCTTCCGCGTTCCGGTTGGCCCGCTCCCGGATCAACCCGACGTGATAGAGCGCCGACGCCGAGCGCGGAGACTCGGGGTGGTTGCGGACCACCTGGTCGTAGTAGGCGAGGGCCGAGTCGGCGTTCTCCGTCTCGAAGCTCTGGCCGATGTAGTAGAGCGCATCCGGGACCCGCTCGCTGGTCGGATGCGCGCGCAGCAGCTCGGCGAAGCCGCTGCGCGCCGTGCTCGCACTGCCGAGCCGCAGCTGCCCGAGCGACGTCTCGTAGATCTGCTCGGCCGACGGGCCCGCCGCCGGCGCGGCGGCGGCCGTCGTGTCGGCCGCCGCCTGCGCGATCTCCTCGCCCCGGCGCTCCAGCTGGGCGCGGAGCTCGGACAGCCGGCGCTGGCTCTGGCCGGTGAGCTCGCCGAGCTGTACCAGCTGCTGCTGGATGCCGTAGAGATCGTTCTGCACGTCCCCGCGGAGCGCGCGCATGGCCTGCCGCGTGTTGGCGAGGGAGTCGAGCATCTGCTGCTGGATCCGCATCACCTCCGCGACCTGCCTCGCGCGCTCGGCGTCCCGCCGCGTCTGGATGTCCCGCACCTGCGCGATCTCGTTCTCCAGGCGGCGGATGTCCCCCGTGGTGGCACAGGCCCCCAGGAGGATCAGCGCAAGTGCGGCCGCGGCGCGTTTCACTGGGGCGCGACGAGGTTGTCGCCGCCGGAGATCACCTCGAACTCGTCGCGGCGATTCTGGGCATAGGCGCCTTCGTCGGTGCCCGCGGCGATGGGCCGCTCCTCGCCGAACGAGATCACGTCGATCCGGGCGCCGTCGATGCCCTTGTTCGTGAGATACCGCTTGGCCGCCGCGGCGCGCCGGTTGCCGAGCGCGAGGTTGTACTCGTCCGAGCCGCGCTCGTCGGCGTGCCCGCTGATCCGGATCCGGAGCGACGGGTTGGCCTGCATGATGGCCGCCTTGCGGTCGAGGTTGCCCTGATCCTCGGAGCGCACGTTGGCTTCGTTGTAGTCGAAGTTGATCATGGCGGCCAGATCGTTGCGCACGGCCGCGGCACGGTCGGCCGCCTCGCGCGCAAGGCGATCGGCTTCCGCCCGCCGCGCCTCTTCCTCGGCCCGGCGCCGGTTCTCTGCATCGATCGAGTCCTGGCGGGCGCGAAGGATCGCGGCGCTGTCGACCCCCGCCTGCGGCACCGGCTGCTCGGGATCCGGCGAACCACCGCACGCCGCGGCGATCGCCAGGGCGGCCACGAGCGGGAGGTAGGTACGAATGCGCATCATCGACTCCGGGTGCTAGGGGTTGGAAACTGCCGTCCCGCCCATGCGACGAGACCAGGAAGGTAGGCGGGCATCGCCCGGCGTGCTGAGCTGGCGGACCCGGCCGGTCTCGACGTCCACGATCCAGAGCTGCCGGCGGCCCGACCGATCCGACACGAACGCGACATGACGGCCATCCGGGGCCCACGTGGCATCCTCGTTCCGCCCGACCGACGTGAGCTGGCGGACGCGACCCGAGGCAACGTCGAGGATGAAGATCTGCGGGCTGCGCGACACTTCACGGTGAAAGACCACGCTCGCGCCGTCCGGAGACCACTCGGGCGCGAAGGAGGGACCGGTGACGCCGAAGTCGAATGGCGCGAGCAGTTCCTGGTCCGTCCCATCGACGCTCATGACGTAGATCTGCGGCGGCCCGGCGCGGCTCGAGACGTAGGCGATGCGCCGCCCGTCGGGAGAGAACGTCGGGCTTAAGTTGTCCGCGAACCCACGCACGGTCAAGCGTTGCACGCAGCAGCGCTGCGCGATATCCGCGGTGAAGATGTTCGTGGCGCCCGTTTCTTCGGCGCGGGCGTACGCGATCGAGCGACCGTCCGGCGAAAAGGCCGGGGCGAAGTTGAGGTCCGTCTGCGTCCCGGGCGCCACGAACGACGTGCCCGATCCGAGATCGAGCACCACGACCGTGCCCCGCCCCGCCTCGAAGCGCGTGTACGCGATCCGGCGGCCGTCCGGCGCCCAGGCGTTCGACAGCGCCTTTTCCCCCGCGGGCGTGACCGGCGTGACGCCCGCCCCGTCGCTGTCCACGCGGTACAGCCGGTTGCCGCTCAGGAAGAGGAGGCGGCTCGCCGCGTAGCCGTCGGTGCCCGCCGCCCAGCGCACGATCTCGTCGCTCAGGCGATGCACGGCCATCCGGAAATCGGCGCCCACCCCTCCGGGAAGGGTCACCGTGGCCTGGTTGCGGACCCGGCCGGCGGCGAGATCGTGCAGCCGGACCGTGACGCCGGCGGCGGCGGGAACCAGCTCGACCGCGTGATCGGCGCCGAACTGCGTCCGGTAGAGCTGGTAGTTCACCGCCCCGGCACCGGCTGCGCTTCCCGTTTCGATGATCTGGAACTGATCGCTGTGGTCGAGATCGCGCTTCACGATGGCGCGCACCGAGTCGAGGCCGGCACCGGGAAGGACGACGAGGCCGGGGCGTGTGCCCGGCCGATAGGTCACGCCGATTCGGATCGCGTCCTGCGCGCGGGAATCCTGCGCGGCTGCGGGGACCGCGCCGAGCGCGAGGAGGAACAGGAGGGCGGCGGAGCGTCGCATCACTGGGCCCTGGGTTCGAAGTAGAAACTGATCGGAAGCACGTCGTTCTGCCATCCGTCCGGCAGCGGACCGAAGGCGCGCGCATTGCCGGCGGCCTCGATGGCGCCCTGCGCCTCGAGGTCGTAGGAGAAATTGCCGGAGCGCTTCACGAAGCGGACCTCCGCCACCGTCCCATCGCGCCGGATCAGGAAGAAGATCTCCGCGCGCAGCGGCACATTGCCGGTCGGACGCCGCCAGCGCCGGTAGATCTGGTTCATGATGTTCCGGAGGTACTCCGGAAACGGAAAATCGAGGCCGGGGGTGCTGATCGTCGTTGCATCCCGTCCAGTGCTCGGCGTCTCGCCGGGCGCGGGGGTTTCGGGGGTCGAGGTCTTCGGCGCCGGATCGGACTTGGGCCGAGGCTCCACCGGCGGCTTCGGCTTCTCGGTGACGGGGACGGTCTTCTCCGCGGGCTTCGGCGTGCTCGTGACCGGAGCTGGCGGCTCCTCCGGCGGCGGCGTGGGCGTCGCTTCGGGCGCGAGCCGCTGCTTCGGCGCGGGGGCCGGGGCGGCCACGAGCTCGACGGCATAGACCGGCGGCGACGGCTCCGGCGACCGGACGACACCCCCCAGGAGGCCGAATGCGGCACCGTGGAAGATGAGCGTCGAGAGGAGGCCGACTCCGGTGCCTCCCGGCGCACGCCCGGCCTCCCCCCGCTCGATCACCGAGCGGCGTCCTCCTCCTGCGCCACGAGGCCCACGTTCTGGACCCCGGCTCCGCGGATCACCGCAAGCACCCGGACGACCTCGCCGTAGGGGACACCGTTGTCCCCGCGGAGGTACACGCCCGAAGGCTTCCGCGCCGCGACGAGCGACGCGAACGTCACCCGGAAGTCGGCGTACGTCACCTCGGTCTGGTCCACGAAGATCCGTCCCGAGCGGTCCACCGTCACGACCATGCCTTCCTTCGGCTCGAGCGGACGCGCCTCGGCGCGCGGCAGCTCCACGTCGACCCCGCCCTGCATCATCGGTGCCGTGATCATGAAGACGATCAGGAGGACCATCATGACGTCCACCAGCGACGTGACGTTGATCTCCGCGTTGAGCGGCAGGTCGCCGCGGCCCCCGCCGATGCCGCCGATCCCCCCGACCGCCATGCTAGAGCAGCCCCTCGCGCGCCATCGAGCCGATCAGCTCGTTGGCGAAGCCCTCGAGCTCGCCCGTGAAGAGACGAACCCGGTTGACGAAGATGTTGTAGGCCATCACCGCGGGAATGGCGCAGGCCAAGCCGGCGAACGTCGCGACGAGCGCCTCGGCGACACCCGGCGCGACGGCCGCGAGGTTGCCCGAGCCCCGCGACGCGATGCCCGTAAAGGCGTTGATGATGCCGATCGTGGTGCCGAGGAGGCCGAGCAGCGGGCCGACCGAACCCACCGTGGCGAGCCACGGGATGTAGTGACCCAGCAGGTCGCGCTCGGCAGCGACTTCCTTGCCGAGGACCATCTTGAGCGCTTCGAGCTGCGTGGGGGTCAGCGTCTCGCGGGGCTGTTCGCTCCGGAGCGCACCCGGTCGGAGCTCGTCGTAGAAATGCAGCGCCTCACGGAAGAGGCGCTGGTAGGGCGAGGGCGGGAGCTTCATCACGCCCTGATACGCGTCCTGGAGGCGCGTGCTCCGCTCCATCGCGTTGAAGAAGCGGTCGGCCTGCCGGTTGAGGCGCCGGAACTGCCACCACTTGAGCCCGATCACGAACCACGAGGCCGCCGAGAAGAGCACGCAGATCGCCACCACGATCTTCGTCTCGAGGCTGGCCATCGTGAGCAGCTCGATGCCCGACATGGGGACTGCGCCACCCTGCAGCATGGTCATCCGTTCCTCTCCTCCGCCTCGAACCAGGAAATGAGCTCCGAGAGCCCGGCCTCGAAGGCGTGCTCCGGCTTCCATCCGAGCACGCGCCGCGCCTTGCTGGTGTCGAGCGAGCTTCGCTGCAGCTCGCCCGCGCGCGGGGCGGCGTACTCGATGACCGGCGTCACCCCGAGCACGCGTCCCACCGTCTCCGCGAGATCCACCACGCTGCGCTCGCTCGAGGTCGCGATGTTGAACCCGATCGCGTCATGCTCCACCGGGGCCGGCAGCTCGGCCGTGCTCGCCAGCACGTTGGCCCGGGCCACGTCGCGCACGAAGACATAGTCGCGCGTCTGCCTGCCGTCTCCGTAGATGGTGAGCGGCAGGCCCGCACGGAGCCGCGACACGAAGAT
>JBLNHD010000047.1:0-13557 GCA_050268825.1 Gemmatimonadota bacterium | reverse complement strand
GCCGCGAATCAGCTGATGCTGCCGGTCGATCGCGGAGATGCGGATGCCCAGGCGATAGCGCACCCCGCCGCCCGGGACCGGCTCGGGCGTGAGGCGCTCGCCGGGCACGGCAAAGACGATGAGCAGGCGACCGGTGCCTTCATGCGGCTCCCCGACGGCCACGGCCTGCAGGATCGGATCGAGCGGAGCGGGGAAGAGGAGCGAGTAGCTGTCGGTCTCGACCGACGCGATCATCGCCTCGCGCGTCTCGCGCCGCAGCTCCATGCGCGCCGGCATGCATTCGACCGGCCCGGCCCGGCGCAGGCCTGCGCGCTCCAACTCGGCCGCGAAGGCCACCTTCCGGTAGCGCGGATCGAGGGTCGCGACGCGATAGAGCAGGTTGGGATCGAGTGGGATGTAGGAGTACAGCGTGGACGGCGCGCTGCGACCAAGCGCCAGGCTGCCGCTGAAGTACATGAGGCGGCTTTCCCCGTCGAACCAGTACTGCCAGATCTCGCGCGCATCCCATCCGTCGACGGCGCTCTCGGTCGCCCCGGGAAACTCGAAGGGCTCGTCGCTGTCCAGGATGCCGAGCTGCGGCGGCGTGGCCGGTCCGGCGGCGAGCGGCGCGATATCCGCATGTGCACCAGGCGCCCGGATGCGCGCGGCCGGCTCACCGTGGCGCATGTAGACCACCCCGCGGTGGTCGAGGAGGCGTTCACGCCGGCGCGCATCCTCGAGGCGCGCGGGATCGTCGAACGTGAGGTTGTCCACGCTCTTGGCCCCGCCTTCCATGCACGGGCCGATGTCCGCATGCATCACGTGCTGGAAGTCGGTCTTGCGCTCGGGGTCGACGACGCGGAAGCGGCGATAGGCATGGGACCAGCGGCGCAGGTGCTCGCGGAGGCGCTCACCGGGGCGCCGTACTGATTCGGCGTCGCGCAGCGCCCAGAAGGCGACGATCCAGTCGCTCAAGCGCTCCTGCGGCACCGAGTCGAAGGCCACGAGCTCCGAGTCCGCAGCCACCCAGGCGAGGTCGCGCCGGTAGACGCGACGGGTTTCGGTCGCTTCGAGCTCGGCGCCACGCAGGTAGGCGGCTGCGGCCGCATCGAGCTGTCCAAGCCCTGCCAGGCTTCGTGCGCGCTCGAGGGCGGCCATGCTCGGATCGCCGCCCGCGGCGCCGAACCGCTCGAACGCTTCGAGCGCGCGGTCGTCCTGCCACGCCGTGCGATAGGCGCGGCCGATCACCAGGTGCGCGACCGGATCGATCGCCGGGTCCCGGCGCGCGGCGAGCTCGAGCGCGCGGATGAAGGCGGCCGGCTGGGCCCGGTCTCCCTGCGGCGGCAACAGGCGGAGGAGGAGGTCCACCCCCGGACGGAAATCCGCCTCGCGCTCGAAGGCGCGGACGAGATCTTCGGTGAAACCGACGTAATAATTCCGGCCGTAGGGCTGGCCGCCGAGCGGTTTCGGACGGAAGCCCTTCTCGCTCATCGCGAGCTTGGCGAGCCCGCGTCCGAACCAGGGGTAGGGCCAGTGGCGGGCGGCGGTGATGGCCCAGTCGAACTCGATCAGGGCGCGGTCGAAGTCCTCACGCTGCCCCGAGAGGCGGCCGGCGGCCAGCGCATGGAAGCCACGCCGGAGACGGGCCACCGCGGGAGTGGCATCCGCGGACCAGTGACGCGGGATGGCACGGAGCCGGGCAGGGGAGTCGGCCGCATCCAGCGAATCGCGCAGCGCGGCGATGGCAGCCCGGTCCGCTGGTGCCTGCGCGCGGAGCGCACCGGCGGTGGCGAGGAACGTCAGGGCAAGCGGGAGCGCACGCAGCTCACTCCTCGACCACCAGCATCGCATACGTCTTCTTCCCCTTGCGGAGGAGGATGTAGCGGCCCTGCCGTACGTCGTTGGGGGTGAGCCGGCGTGCGACATCGTCCACGACCGTTTCATTGACCGAGAATCCGCGACCCTCGATCCCCCGCCGGGCGTCACTCTTCGAGGACGCCAGTGCGGCACGGACCAGCACGTCGCCCAGCGCGATGCCCGCCTCGAGCTCCGCCGCGGAGACTCTGCTGTTCGGCATCGTGCCCGCGAGCGCGGCGTAATCCGCCTCCTCGGCACTGCCGCTGAAGATCGCGGCGCTCGTGGAGACCGCTCGATCCGCCGCTTCCTTCCCGTGGACGAGCGCGGTCACTTCGTGCGCGAGGAGCCGCTGAGCCACCCGGCGCGCGGGGTCGGCCCGATGGTCCGCCAGGGCCGCTGCGATGACGTCGAGGGGAAGGAAGGTGAAGTACCGGAGAAACCGTTCGGCGTCCCGATCGTCGGTATTGAGCCAGAACTGGTAGAACTCGTACGGGCTCGTGCGCTCCGGGTCGAGCCAGATGTTGCCGCCTTCGCTCTTGCCGAACTTGCCGCCGGCGGCCGTGGTGAGGAGCGGCAGGACGAGCCCGTGCGCCTGCCGCTGCTCGCGTCGGGCGATGAGCTCGATGCCCGCGGTGATGTTGCCCCACTGGTCGCTGCCGCCCATCTGGAGCTCGCACCGCTCGGTCCGGAAAAGGTGCCAGAAGTCGTACGCCTGGATCAGCATGTAGCTGAACTCGGTGTACGAGATCCCGGTTTCCATCCGGCTCTTCACGGCCTCCTTCTGGAGCATGTAATTGACCGTGAAGTGGCGCCCGGTATCGCGCAGGAACTCCATGAGGCCGAGCTCGCGAAGCCAGCCGGCGTTGTCGAGCATGACGGCCGCCTCGGGTCCGTCGAAGCGAAGGAAGCGCGCGAGCTGCCGTTCGAGGGCACGGGCATTGCGGTCGATCTGCTCGAGTGTGAGGACCGGTCGTTCCGCGCGCTTCCCGCTCGGGTCTCCGACCATGCCGGTGCCCCCGCCCAGGAGGACGATCGGGCGCCCGCCGCAGCGCTGCAGCCAGGCGAGCGCCACCACGGGGACGAGACTCCCGACATGCAGGGAATCGGCAGTGGGGTCGAAGCCGACGTAACCCGTGATCGGCCCTGCCGCGAGTCGCTCGGCGGCGCCCGGCGTCGAGTCCTGCACGAGGCCGCGCTCGAGCAGGATGTCATGAAGGGAGGTCATAGTCGCCAACAGTAGGCACGGCACCCGGGAGCGGCAAGCACGCTCCGGCGCGGAACGCAGTCCCCCAGCGGGTGACAGCGAAGGTGTCTGGCGGCTAACTTAGGATGCATATGCCCCGCCTGTTCGGAACCCGTTCGAAGCCCGCCGACGAGACGCCGCGGCGCCGCCGGCTCTCGCCGCGCGCCCGCCGCTTCGTGCTCCTGAGCGTCGTTGGGGCGATGGCCCTCGGCGTGGCCGTCGTCCTGGCGCTCTGGTTCACCGTCTGCCTGGGCAACAGCTGCCCTTCGGTGGACAACCTCGGCACCTACGATCCCGACCAGGCGGCAAAGGTCTACGCCGCCGACGGCAGGCACATCACCGACCTGGGGCTCGAGCGCCGTACGGTGGTGCCGCTGAACGAAATGTCCCCGGCGGTGGTGGCCGCGTTCATCAGCACCGAGGACAAGCGGTTCTACCAGCATCACGGCATCGACTGGATCCGGGTCTTCGGGGCGGCGAAGGACATCATCGTCGAGCGGCGCATTGCGGGCGGCGCCTCGACGATCACCATGCAGCTCGCGGGCAACCTCTGGCCGGACGCCATCGACCGGCGGGACCGCTCCCCACGGCGCAAGATCCGGGAAGCCAAGGTGGCGCGCGAGATCGAGGAGAAGTTCTCGAAGGAGAAGATTCTCGAGCTCTACCTCAACCAGATCAACCTCGGCAACCGCGCCTTCGGCGTCGAGGCGGCGAGCCAGCGCTATTTCGGCAAGTCGGTCCGGGACCTCAACGTCGCGGAGGCCGCCACGCTGGCGGCGATTCCGAAGGCGCCGGAGCGCTACAACCCGCGCCGCTTCCCGAACAACAGCGTGCAGCGCCGGAACCTCGTCCTCGGCCTCATGCGGGACAACGGCCGCCTGACCCCGGCCGAGGCTGAGCGATGGAAGGCCTACCCGCTGCAGCTCTCGTCCCGCTCGGACTTCTCGGGCGTGGCGGAATACTTCGTGGAGTACGTGCGGCAGATCCTGCAGGCGCGGTTCGGCCAGGACCTCTACCGCCTGGGCTACCGCATCTATACCACGCTCGACCTCGACATGCAGCTTGCCGCGGAGCGGGCGCTCGAGTCCCAACTCCGGGCGGTCGAGGCCATGCCGCAGTTCCGCCACGACTCCTATCAGGAGTATCTCGAGGAACGCGCCCAGAACGGCGGGTCGGGAGACGACGAGCGCGCCAACACGCCGTACCTCCAGGGGCTGATGGTCACGCTCGAGGCGCAGACCGGCGCCATCCGCGCCATGGTGGGCGGGCGGGACTTCGAGGACAACAAGTTCAACCGCGTGACGCAGGGCGAGCGCCAGCCCGGCTCGACGTTCAAGCCCATGGTCTACTCGGCGGCATTGCGAGTGGGGTACCCGCTGTCGCAGATCGTGGTGGACGAGCCGTTCTCCCTCGATGTTCCCGGGCAGGACCTCTGGACCCCTCAGAACTACGACCTGACCTTCACCGGCCCGCACACGCTGCGCTGGCACCTGTACCAGTCGCGGAACATTCCGGCGATCAAGCTCGGGATCGAGATCGGCGAGGAGTCCGTGATCAGCGAGGCGCGCCGGTTCGGCATCACGTCGCGAATCATCCCGGTGCCCTCCATCAGCATCGGCGCCGCCACCGTGACGCCGCTCGAGATGATCGCGGCCTATACCGCCTTCTCCAATCTCGGAGACCGCGCGGTGCCGAATCCGATCGAGCGGGTCGAGGACCGGGACGGGAACATCGTGTGGGAGCCGCGTCCGCGTCTCGAGCCGGTGATGAGCCGGGAGCACGCCTGGCTGATGGTGGACGTGCTGCGGGACGTCGTGCGACGCGGGACTGCCGCGGGCTCCGTCGGATCGAAGATCAATTTCCCCGCGGGCGGAAAGACGGGGACCACGAACGACTACAACGACGTCTGGTTCGTCGGGTTCACGCCCGACCTGGTGACCGGCGTCTGGATGGGCTTCGACCGCCCCACGCGGATCATGAACAATGCGCAGGGTGGCCGGCTCGCGGCGCCGGCATGGACCGCGATGATGAACGAGGTGTACGATCGCCGTCCGCCCCCGCCTGCCTGGGGCCGCCCCTCGGCGCTCACGGTTGCCGAGGTGGACAACACAACCGGGTACCTGGCGGCGCCGGTCTGCCCCAAGGAAGTGCACTACATCGAGTCGTTCATTCCGGGCACGGAGCCGACGGAATACTGCCCGATCCACACCCAGGGCATCTTCAATCCCTTCGGGATCGGCGCCGGCGCTCAGGCCGGCGATACCACGACGCCGCTCTCCGGCCAGGTGACGTTGCCGGACACCGGCACGACGCCGCCCTCCGGCACACGGCCGAGCCCGCCCGCCTCCCCAGCGCCGGCCAACCCGCGCTGAATCCTGCATGCGCCGCCTGAGCGCCGACTGGCTCCTTCCGATGGACGGAGCCCCGGTGACGGGCGGCGCAGTGCTGATCGCCGATGACGGCCGGATCGCGTCGGCCGGACCCGATGCCGCGGTGCCCCGGCCGCCCGGCGCGCCGTCGGCCCATTACGCCGGCTGCACGCTCATTCCCGGTCTCGTGAACGCGCACACGCATCTCGAACTCACGGGCCTGGCGGGCGCCATCGACACACCGGACTTCGCGGAGTGGATCCGCCGGATCATCGCGCTCAAGGCCACCTTCGATTACGGCCATTTCCTGCGGGCCGCCCGGCAGGGGATCGAGGACTGTCATGCCATGGGGGTCACCACGATCGCCGACACCGGCGACTCCGGCGCCGTGATCGAGGCACTCTCAGAGGCGGGCGGAAGCGGCATTGCCTATCAGGAGGTGTTCGGCCCCGATCCGGCTCAGTGCGAAGCGAGCCTCCTCGGTTTGCAGCAGCGGGTGGCGGACCGCGAACGTTTCACCACGGATCGGGTCAGGATCGGCGTCTCGCCGCACGCGCCGTACACGGTGAGCGGACCGCTCTATCGTGCGGTCGTGGCGTGGGCGCGGCAGCGCGGGCTTGGCGTCGCGACGCACGTGGCGGAGCCGCCGGGCGAGGCGGCGCTCTTCCGGGACGGTACGGGATCGTTCGCCGAGATGTGGCTGCGGCGGGGGATCCCGCTTCCCGCGGGACCGGTGTCGCCGATCGAGTGGCTGCACCGGCACGACGCGCTGGGCCCCGATGTCCTCTGCGTGCACGTGGTGCACGCGGACGCCGCCGATGTCCGGCGCCTGGCGACCGCGGGAGCGCCCATTGCCCACTGCCCACTCTCGAATCGCGCTCATGCGCACGGGAGCGCGCCGCTCCGGGCATTCCTCGATGCGGGCCTCCGCGTCGGCTGCGGTACGGATTCGGTGGTGAGCGTCGGACGGCTCGATCTGCTCGCCGAGGCGCGCGCGGCGCGGACCCTGGGTGGGATCGACGCGGAGGGCGCGCTCGCGCTCTGCACTCGCGAGGCGGCGCTCGCGCTCGGCCTCGGTGACGAGGTCGGGACCATTACGGCGGGGAAGTGGGGGGATGTCGCCGTCGTACGGACGAGCGGCGCAGACGCTGCGGCGGGAGCGTACGAGGGCGTCCTTGCGTCCCGCGCCGACGACGTTGCGGCCACGGTGCTGGGAGGCCGCTTCGTTGCCCGGCGGCCAGGGTGACATCGATCCTGTTGCGGGGCAGCCGCCGTTCTTGTTAGCGTACAGAGGCCGGGGACGGTGCCCGGCGACGTTCACGTCCCGTCCTCGGAGCCGAACCCCGTGCGCTGTCTCGCTCTCAACGCCTCATTCGAGCCGCTGACGATGGTGCCCGTGCGCCGGGCGCTTCGCCTCGTCATCGAGGGGAAAGCCGAGATAGTCGAGTCGGAAGAAGGTGGGGTGGTGCGAAGTGAACGCCTCACCCTGCCCAAACCCGCCATCATCCGCCTCGTCAAGTTCGTGCACGTTCCCCGCCGTTTCCGTCGCCAGGTCACCAACACCTTCCTCTTCGCTCGCGACGGCTACCGGTGCCAGTACTGTCACCGCGCGCATTTCGAGCTGCGGTCGCGGGAATGCCTGACGCGGGATCACGTGGTTCCGCTTTCACGCGGCGGCGGGAACGAGTGGACGAACGTCGTGACGGCCTGCAGCAGCTGCAACACGCGGAAGGGCAATCGCCTGCCGGCGGAATGCGGCATGCAGCCGCTGGTTCCGCCACACGAGCCGCATTTCGTGCACCTTTCCTGGGCGGTGCGGCGCCTCTCGGCACCGCAGTCGAAGTACATCAAGCTCTTCTACGGCGATGCGGCGCTCCGCGCACTCGGCGGCACCGTCGCGGAGTCCGCCCTCGACGCGTAGCGCGCGCCGGCCCAGCCGAGCACCAGGGCCAGCGCGCAGGCGAGCGCAGCTTCCCACCCCTGAGCGGCAGTGCCGGTCAGGGGTGGAATCACGATGAGACCCGCCGCGCAGACGCCCACCGATACGAGCAGCGCGGCCAGCGGCCGCACGCGCGATCGCTGCATCCAGTATCCGAGGAGGAGGAGGGGCAGGGCGGTCCAGATCGCGCTCGTGATGTCGGGCCGGTAGTCGAACGGATAGAAACCCAGCGGCAGGACGAGCATCCATCCCAATCCGGCAGAGAGGCGAGTTTCCGCCGTTCGCCAGCGGCCGTCCACGAAGGCGGTGGCCGCCAGGGTGTGGTCGCGGAGCTCTCCTCCTGCCGCGATCATCTGTCCACGCGGCGGCGGCAGTGCGCCATACAGCTTGGCCGTGGGCGTGCGCAGCTTCACGCGCTGCGACCGGGCGCGCACGGCGAAGGTGACCTTCTGGCCGAGCTGGCCGAGGATCACGACAGGATTCGAGCGCTCATCGACCAGGTCGGCAACAGGTGCCGTGACCTCCGGCCAGCTGCGGAGCGTGCCCTCGGCGAGGAGGAGAATCGGTTCGTCGGGGCTCACGCTTCCGGGTGCGAGGCGCCCCGGCTCGCGCTCGGATCCGTTGAGCGCCAGAAGACGGATTTCGCCGGGGAAGCGATCGAAGTTCGGGACGATGGGCGCGCGGCGCAGCGTCAGGCCCGCCGCGGGCAGATCCGGCTGAACGGCCCAGGCCGTGAAGCCGAGCATCGAGAGCCAGACGACGGCCGCCATGACCGCAAGGCGGCGCGCCTCGACCGGATCCGGGCGGATGAGGCGCGGAGCCCCCCGGGCCACCAGCGCTCCGAGCCCGGCCCCCAGCGCATTGGTTACGAGATCGCTCAGGCTCGAATCGCGGCCGGCCACGATCGTTGCCTGCAGGAGCTCCACTGCGCCGGATATTCCGAGCCCGGTCAGGGCGCTGCCGAGGGGGGTCATGCCGGCGCGAAACAGGGCAAAGCCCAACGGGAGGAAAAGCGCCAGATTGAGGATGACGTCGACGGTGCCGAGCGGACCGCAAACCAGGCAGTGCCAAGGGGTTGCGGCGGAGAGCGGAGCCTGCCGTGGGCGCGGCTCGAGGGTGAGGAGGGCAATGAGCCCGATGGCGGTGGCGATGGGGACCGCCCGGAGATACCGGCGCCAGGGGCTGGACATGGCGGCAAGATAAGCTGGATCCAGGTGGTGCGGAGGCCTCACCACATATGGGTGGCGCCGGCCGCCACAGTCCCCCTTCCGGACTGGCGAACTGACCAGTAATTTGTTGTCAAGCAATTAGATAGCCGCTTGGGACCTCTGCCTAAGTGCTGGCCTGACTTGTGCATAGGTTCCCGCCGTAACCCCAACCGACCAACCGAGAGGACCGATGGCAGCTCCGCGCGTGCTGGTGCGGGACGAGGATCGAGGTGCGAGAAAGCGCTGGATTCCCCCTGCTCCGGACTTCGGTTGGGAACTGATGGGATTTATGGGCGGGGTGTTCTTCCTCATGGGATGCCTCGACATCTTCCTGGCCGGGTATCCCTTCCAGTTCGGGAACCCCGAATGGGAGTTCGGCACCATCGGGTCGTGGTTCAACGCCCTGTCGGTGCCCACCCTGGGCCTGACCCTCCTCATCGGGTCCGCCGTGGCGCGCGGCTGGGCGCTCGGCGTCAAGATCTGGTCGATCGTGCTCCTACTGGGCGCCCTCATCGTTCTGGGCCTGCTCGTCGTCTATTCGCTCAACCTGCCGCTTGCGTTCCGGGCGGTGCAGGAGCCCCTGGCGCGTACCGGGCTCAAGAAGTCGGTGCTGAAGACCGTGGTCCAGGGCGTTTTCTATCCGACGGTGTTCCTCATCGTCGCATTCAAGGCGTGGCGTCACTCCGGCGCCCGGCGTTAGCAGGCATGAACGCGTTTCAACTTCACCAGAGGGGAGAGTGGGCACGATGAAGAACACCGTCCGCACGTTGGGTGCGGCCACCGCACTCGCGGCCGCGATGGCCACGAATGCGTGGGCCTTCCCGACGTATTCCAACACGGAGGTGTGTGGTGGAAACAACTACTACACCTGCGTGACCCTGACGTCGTCGTACGACGCGGGGACCAACACCCTGACCCTCGAGGTGGCCAATACCTCGACCCAGGGGGATTTCTTCACGGCGATCGGGATCGGCAACCTCCCGGCGGGCGTGACGATCACCAGTTTCACCGAGAATCATTCGGCGGACTGGGCGCTCACCTCGGAGATTAACGATCTCTCGAACCCGGGCGGCGGTAACCCCGGGGACATCGTCTTCGCCGGCGTCGAGAGCGAGGCCTCCCCGCCGAGCTCCATCGGCAACGATGGCAACACGTACACGTTCACCTTCACGTTCAGCGGCGCCGTGGATCCCGCGACGCTCGCATTGGCCTTCCGCTCGCAGGCCGGTCCGGAAGCCTGCGCAGGCTCGGCCAAGCTGTACATCGACACCGACGGCACTGTGAACAGCGGGTACTCCGAGCTCTGCGGCCCGCCGACCACCGTCGTCCCGGAGCCCATCACCATGACGCTCATGGCCACCGGCCTGGCCGGCATGGGCGGCGTCGGCGCCATCCGCCGGCGGAAGAAGGCGTAAGCAGCACGCGCAGTTTCCGAAGGACAAAGCGCCCCGGATCTCCGGGGCGCTTTCTTTTTCCCTCCGTTTTTCCCTTTCTTTTCCCGGCCCCCATGATATAATTGACCCGCCAGCCAGGAACCGGCTGTTTTTGTGCCCCCTGTTACTTTTTTTCGCCGGACGCGGGGAGATTATAAGGCGGATTTCCGCCCCCAGCGGGAAATCCCATTGTGCACAATGGCTATCATGCAAGGCAGCGCTGCTTCACAGGGAGGGTACACATGAGGATTGCGGCAAAGACCTTGGGGACGGCCTCCATGCTCCTGGCGTTGGGTGCCGGGCAGGCATGGGCGTTCGGACCCTTCGACAACACGCAGATCTGCGGCGGGGCGAGCTTCTACTCGTGCGTCACGTTGACGTCACAGTACGATGCCACGACCAATACGCTGCAGCTGACCGTGCGGAACGACGGTCAGGGTACGCTCGGCACGATCGGCATCGGCGTGGTCCAGCCGACGGGCGGAACGGCACCGGCGGGCTATGGCGCGTTCGGCATCCAGAACGAGCTGAGCGGCGACGGTGACCTCGGCAACACCTATTACGGATTCGACGCGAACAGCACGCCAGAAGCCCTGGCTCCCGGCGAGACGGGAACATTCGTCTTCACGTTCGATCCGGCATTCAACGACGACCTGGGCCAGCTCGCTCTCGGAATGCACTTCCGTGAGGGCCCGAACCAGGCGTGCAGCTCGAACAAGCTGTTCATCTCTCCGACGAATACGCCCACCGGCGCGGCCGGCGGATCGTATGCGGCCGGCTGCGGCCCGACCACGGTCGTGCCCGAGCCGATCACGATGACGTTGCTCGCCACCGGCCTGGCCGGCATGGGCGGCGTCGGCGCGCTTCGGCGGCGGAAGAAGTAAGATCCGGACAGTTGCACGCGGAGTGTGAAGCAAGCGTGAGAGCGCCCCGGAAGTCCGGGGCGCTCTTTCTTTACGCGGTGTTTCGGAACGGAGTCGGCCGGGTGGGTCGGCGCTAGACTGTCGCCGCGGTCTCTTCCATGAACCAGGCCCAGGTACGTCGAAGGCCCTCCTCCAATCCCACCGCGGGCACGTAGCCGAGGACCCGTTCGGCGCGCTCGAGGCTCGCCTGGGAGTCGCGGACATCTCCGGCCCGGGGCGCCTCATATTTTCGTGCCACCGGGCGGCCGGTGACTTTTTCGACCAGATCGAGCAGGCCGTTGAGCGAGGTACGGTTCCCGGCCCCCGCGTTCGTCACCCAGCCGTTGACCTGCTCCGCCGGCCCGAAGGCGGCGAGGCAATTGGCCTCCACGACGTTCTCCACGTAGGTGAAGTCGCGCGTCTGTTCCCCATCGCCGTTGACGTACGCGATCGTGCCGCGCTGGGCGCAGTCGAGGAAGGCCGGGATCACGGCGGCGTAGGCGCTTCGCGGGCTCTGCCGGGGGCCGAAGACATTGAAGTACCGGAGCGCCACGCCCTCCAGCATGCCGGCGCGGGCGTAGGCCAGCACGTACTGCTCGCCGGCGAGCTTCGCCGTGGCGTAGGGCGAGCGGCAGAGCGGCTCCATCGTCTCCACCTTCGGGAGGGTGGGGGTGTCGCCGTAGACCGAGCTCGAGCTCGAATAGACCACGCGGCGCACGCCGGCCCGGCGGGCCGCCTCGAGCAGCTGCACGGTTCCGTTGACGTTGTGGTCGTGGGACGCCCACGGGTCCGCGATCGAGCGCGGCACGCTCGGGAGCGCGGCCACGTGGAAGATCACCTCGATGCCCGCAGCCGCCCGGTCACAGTCGCCGGCGTGGCGGATGTCCCCTTCGACGAAGTCCACTCCGCTCATGCCGGCCAGGTTCTCGCGCGAGCCGGTCGAGAGATTGTCGATGACGCGCACCGCGTGGCCGTCGTCGAGGAGCCGCCGGACGATGTGCGAGCCGATGAAGCCGGCGCCGCCGGTGACGAGGCAGCGGAGCGGGGTCGGGCTCATGCGCCGTTCCCCACCCGGACGTGCGCGCGCGCCCGATCCGCGAGGTGCACCTCCGCGTTCGTCTGGACCGTGCCCCAGAAGCCGGCGCCCTTCATGACCTGAATGTGCGCGCCGGGGCCCATGGCCACGTCCCCGCGGTGCTCCTTCTTCCAGACGCTCGAATCGAGGCCGTAGAGCCCCGGCTGCACGTTCATCTGCAGTGAGAAGTCGAGCTCGAACCGCCCCTCCCGGGGCAGCGTGATCTGCGCGGTGTCGGTCGTGACGATCGACAGGTCCCGCCCGTCCTGCAGGTTTCGGAGCGTCAGGGCCACGATCTCGTCCCCCACGGCGCGGTCCGGATTGACCCGGCCGGTGAGGGTGACCCGCACCCGATCGCCCGACGCAATCTCGGCCTCGTCCACCTGGATCTCATCGAGGAAGATGGGGCTGTCGGCGTCGGTGACCTGGCGCTCGACGGAGAGGTATTCCTGGATGCACTCGCTCGTGTTGCCGGCCATCCGGATCCGGCCCCGCTCGAGGAGAATCGCGTTGGTGCAGAGCTCCGCCACGCGGTCGAGCTGGTGCGAGACCACGACCACCGGGATGCCGCTCCGCGCGAGCGTCCGCATGCGGCCGAACGCGCGCTGCTGGAAGTCGAAGTCCCCGACCGCGAGGACTTCGTCGATGATCAGCACGTCCGGGCTCAGGTGCGCCGCAATGGCAAAGCCGAGGCGCGCGTTCATGCCGCTCGAGTAGCGCTTGACCGGGGTGTCGATGAAGGCGCTCACGCCCGAGAAGTCGACGATCTCGTCGAACCGCTCCCGGATGAGGGCCTTGGGCATCCCCATGATGGCGCCCTGCAGGAAGACGTTCTCCCGGCCGGTCAGGTCCTGGTGGAAGCCGGCGGCGATCTCGATCAGCGCTCCCACCCGGCCGCGCACCTCGGCGCGTCCCAGCGTAGGAGGGATGATCTTGGTCAGGGTCTTGAGAATGGTGGACTTCCCGGCGCCGTTGCGTCCGATGATGCCCAGCACGTCGCCCGGCCGGACCTGGAAGCTCACGTCCTGGAGGGCCCAGAACTGGTTGGCCGCCAGCTCATGGCGCTGCGGGGCCTTGCCCATCATGCGCTTGGCGACGGCGGGGATGAGATCGCGGAGGCTGTCGTGACGCTCGCCCGTCTGGAACTTCTTCCAGACGCCCTCGAAATCGATGCCTGCGTCGGAGCTGGGCTTAGACATTTTCGGCGAAGGCCGGCTCGAGCCGGTGAAAGACGAGTGCGGAGAGCGCGAGTCCGATCGTTCCCCAGGCCGCGGCGTACAGGAGACCGAGCGGGTTCCACGCCAGGATCTCCGCCCCGCCGCGGCCGGTCACGACGAGCGGCTCGAGGAGGTTGTGCCCCTCGACGACGCTGAGGCGCAGTCCCTCGAGGATCGGGCTCAGCGGGTTGAGCTGCATCAGCGCGGCTCCGCGCTCCCCCATCATGGCCGGCTCGTAGAAGACGGGCGTGAAGAAGATGCCGAACCTCAAGGACAACCCCGACTACGCGTACGGCGGCGACGACGACGCCGATTCGAGCGGCGAGCTGCACTAC
>JBLNHD010000046.1:0-2747 GCA_050268825.1 Gemmatimonadota bacterium | reverse complement strand
GGGTGCCGCGCCTCCGCGCCTCCGTGGTTCAAAATCAATAACCGAGCTTAATTAGTCAGCGATGCTTCCCGAGATTCCCGAGCTGACGGACACCCTGAACCATCCCGCCCGCCGACGGGATGACGTGCCGCCGGAGACGGTACACTTCATCCTGCACCTCTGCCGGGCGCTGCATGGGTGCGGGTATGCGGCGCACCGGCTCGAAGGGGTGCTCTCGCTGGCGGCGCACCAGCTGGGGGTCGACGCGCAGTTCTTCTCCACCCCGACGTCGATCTTCGTCTCGTTCGGGAAGCTCGAGCGGCAGCGGACCCACCTGATCCGCGTCGAGCCCGCCGAGCAGGACCTGGGGAAGCTCTCGGCGCTCGACCGGCTGACGACGCAGGTGCTTCGCGGAGAGCTGACGCCGAAGGAGGGCTCCGACCGCATCGCGCTCATCCAGGCGGCACCGCCCCGGTACGGTCCGCTGCTCAGCACGCTCGCCTTCGGCCTCGCTTCCGGCGCCGCCACGCGCTTCCTCGGCGGCGGCGCGCGCGAGATCGTGGCCGGCGCGATCCTCGGCCTCGTCATCGGCCTGCTCGCGCTCGTCGCCCGGCGCTTCGCGGCGATCTCGCGCGTGTTCGAGCCGGCCGCGTCGTTCACGGCGGCCTTCCTCGCCGCCGGCGCGGCGGTGCTGCTCACGCCCTTCTCGGTCTTCACGGCGACGATGGCCGGGCTCATCGTGCTGGTGCCGGGGTTCACGCTCACCATCGCCCTCACCGAGCTCTCGACCCGGCACCTCCTCTCGGGCACCGCGCGGCTGAGCGGGGCGTTCATGACGTTCCTCGGCATCACTTTCGGCGTCGCGCTCGGCAACACCCTCGCGATCCGCGTCTTCGGCGAGTACGCGCACCTCGCGAACGAAGGGATCCCGGCGTGGACCAACCTCGTCGCGCTGGTGATCGCCCCGGTGGCGTTCACGATCCTCCTCAAGGCGGAGGCGCGCGACATTCCCTGGCTCGTGCTGATGGGGATCCTGGCGTTCTACGGCGGGCGGCTCGGCACCAACGTCTTCGGGCCCGAGCTCGGGGCGTTCGTCGGCGCGTTCGTCGTGGGCACCGCGAGCAACCTCTTTGCCCGCGTCCTCGACCGGCCGTCGCAGGTGCTCATCGTGCCGGGGATCCTCCTTCTCGTCCCCGGCAGCATCGGCTACCGCAGTCTCAACGCGCTGATGGAGCGGGAAGTCGTCTCGGGCATCGAGACGGCGTTCAGCATGCTCGTCATCGCCGTCTCCCTCGTCGCCGGGCTCCTCATGTCGAACGCCGTCACTCCCCGGCGGAGCCTGCCTTAGCGGATTGTTTTTCTTGTTGACGTGAAGACGCGAAGACGCGAAGTCGCGAAGAGGGCTTGTGTGGTCTCGTCCGGGAGCTCCGTCCGCCCGGCAATCAGGGAGCCCACAACAAGCCCTTTCTTCGTGCCTTCGCGTCTTCGCGCCTTCGTGTCAACGAACGAATCCGCTATCGCCGGGTCGGCGACCGCCAGGTGCGCTCGAGGGCGAGGTGCTCGACGAGCCACTCGGCAGTCCAGTCGGCGGCGAGCTCGGCGTAGGGGGTCGCCGGGTCCGTGGGGCGGGCGCGGCGGAGGTCCACGACGAGGGTCTCGCGGTTGATCCCGGTGAGGGCGGCCGAGGTGCGAAGGGCGTCGCGCGGGTCTTCGCTCTCGACGAGGAAGAGGGTCGCGGCGTGGAGGCCCGGCAGGTCGGTGTGGACCCCGCGCGGGATGGTGCCGCGCACCACCAGCGCGGCGACGGCCTTCGGCTCGAGGGTCGCGGCCGCGATGGCCGCCGTCATGAGGGATTCCGGCCCGTAGATGCCGACGGGCAGGAGCGCCGTCTCGGGCTGGCGCGCAATCCAGTGGGCAAGGGCCACCAGCTGCCGCGCGATGCCCGGCTTCCGGCCGGCATGCTCGGGGAGCTCCACCGAGAGCGTGGCGATCCCCGCCTCGCGGAGGCGGCGCGCCACGAGCGCCGGCTCGCCACCCTCACGGCTCGCCTCGCCCAGCACGATCGCGGTGCCGGACGGGTGCTCCGGCCAGGCGAGGGTGCCCTCGAGGTCGACTGCCCCACCTTCGATCAGCACCCGCCGGGACCCGGGTGCGGCAACGGCCGCGAGCGCCGCGCTCACCGGAAGGCCGGCTGCTGATGGGTGAGGAGGCGTCCCACCGACCACGCCTCGTTCGTGAGCAGGCTCAGGATGTCGTCGAGCGCCAGCAGGCCGACCATCCGGCCCTCGGCGCCGGTCACCACCAGCCGGCGGGTCGAGGCGTTGGCCATCCGCGTGAGCGCCTGCTCGAGCGACGTCGATTCGTCGATCGTCTGGGCGGGCGCGGTCATGATCTGCGCCACGCGCAACCGGTCGGGATCCAGCTCCTCGGCGATGGCGCGCACCACGACGTCCCGGTCGGTGAGCACCCCAAGTACCTGATGCGGCTCGTCTTCCGCGATCACGACGAGCGACCCCACATCATGCTCCGCCATCCGCCGCGCCGCCGCGCGCACCGTCTCCCCGGGCACGGCGGTGACCACGACTCGAGTACACACTCTTCCGGCCGACATGAGAGACCTCCCTTCTCCCGGGTTCGCACGCGTTATCTCCGGGGACCACTATACGACGTCGAGCATGAGGTTTCAGTTAAGGAACGAGGAATTTTTTGACGCGAAGGCGCGAAGGCGCGAAGGCGCGAAGACGCGAAGAAGAGTTTGTTGTCGGCTC
>JBLNHD010000045.1:0-8403 GCA_050268825.1 Gemmatimonadota bacterium | reverse complement strand
AGGGTGGAGGAGGGCAAGCGGCACGTCGTCACCGTGGCCACCGAGCACAAGGCGGTGCTCGATCCGGTCCAAGCGCTCGCCCGCGAGGGGTTCGAGGTGACCGTCCTGCCGGTCGACCGTCGCGGCCTCCTCGAGCCGGCGGCGCTGTCGGCCGCGCTGCGCCCCGACACCGCGATTCTCGCTCATGTCGCTGCTGTGGGGCATCGCCCTCGCGGCGATGATCATCCTGCCGCGCATCGGCTATGCGCGCACGGCGCTGACCTGGGACTGCTGAGCAGTCGCCCACATTCCTTCTTCTTCAATCCGCAGGGACATGGCCAAGACGTTCAGGAACTTCATTGGTGGCAGCTGGACCGAACCGCGGAACGGCGCGTGGTTCGAGAACCGCAATCCGGCCGATTCCTCCGACCTCATCGGGCGCTTCCCCGACTCGGGCGCTGCCGAGATCGCCGCGGCGGTGAAGAGCGCGCGCCGCGGATTCGAGATCTGGCGGCGGACCCCGGCCCCCGCGCGGGGTGATGTCCTTCGCCGCGTGGGCGACCTGCTCGTCGCCCGCAAGGAGAAGATCGCCGACGCGATGACCCGCGAGATGGGCAAGGTGCTCGCCGAGACGCGCGGCGACGTGCAGGAGGGCATCGACACGGCGTATTACGCCGCAACGGAGGGAC
The DNA here is from genome assembly GCA_050268825.1 of Gemmatimonadota bacterium. Lineage (GTDB taxonomy): Bacteria > Gemmatimonadota > Gemmatimonadetes > Gemmatimonadales > GWC2-71-9 > CAMLLJ01. Next base: position 7,735 of record JBLNHD010000045.1, on the reverse strand, counting down.
GGCGGCTCTTCGGCCACGTCGTGCCGAGCGAGCTGCGCCAGAAATGGGCGATGACCTACCGCCGCCCGATCGGGGTTGCCGGGCTCATCACGCCGTTCAACTTCCCGCTCGCAATTCCCACGTGGAAGATGTTTCCCGCGCTCCTGTGCGGGAACGCGGTGATCATCAAGCCCTCGGAGGACGTACCGCATACCACACACCTCCTGGTGGAGATCCTCCTCGAGGCGGGCCTGCCCCCCGAAGTGATCCAGCTCGTGCACGGGCGCGGCGAGACCGTGGGCGCCGCGCTCGTCGAGCATCCCGATGTTCCGGTGATCTCGTTCACCGGTTCCACGCAGACCGGATCGATCATCGGCGAGACGTGCGGCCGCATGCACAAGCGGCTCTCGCTCGAGATGGGCGGGAAGAACGCCATGATCGTGATGGACGACGCCGATCTGGAGCTGGCGCTCGAGGGAGTGCTCTGGGGCGCGTTCGGGACCACCGGCCAGCGCTGCACCGCGACGAGCCGGCTGATCGTGCACCGGAAGGTGCACGACCGCTTCGTCGCGCGCGTCGCGGACGCCGCCGAGCGGCTGCGGCTCGGCGATGGGCGCGAGGGGAAGACGGACGTCGGGCCCCTGATTCACGAGGCGGCGCGGCGCAAGGTGGAGGAGTATGTCGGCATCGGCCAGGAAGAAGGCGCCGAGCTCGTCTGCGGCGGGAAGCGACCGGGGGGCGAGCGGCTCGGCAGCGGGTTCTTCTACCGTCCCACGGTGTTCACGGGCGTCAAGCCGGGCAGCCGCCTCGAGCAGGAGGAGATCTTCGGCCCCGTCCTGAGCGTGGTGCGTGTGAATTCGTTCGAGGAAGCCGTCAAGGTCAACAACGACGTGCGCTACGGGCTCTCGAGCTCGATCTACACCCGGAGTGCGGATCGTGCCTTCCTCGCGATGCAGGAGCTCGACAACGGCATCACCTACGTCAACGCACCGACGATCGGCGCGGAGGCACACCTGCCGTTCGGCGGCGTGAAGGCCACGGGCAACGGCCACCGCGAGGGCGGCTGGGAGGTCTACGAGTTCTATTCGGAGACCAAGGTCTGCTACGTGGACTACTCCGGCCGGCTGCAGCGCGCGCAGATCGACAATTACGACTGACGGATGGTTGCGCGGGTCTGGATCGGAAGCTAAGGTTCGGCGAGACGTGGTAGCGGCGCACTCGCGGGCGTCGCGTCACTCGTGACGAGGCTGGAATTCGAATGCGTCCTATGCAGGTCACGTCGGGCAAGCGGGGCCCCTCCTTCGACGAAGGGTCCCTCGATCAGTACCTCCGCGAGATCAGCCGCTATCCGCTGATTCCGCAGGAGGAGGAAGTCCGCCTCGCCCAGCTCATCCGCACCGGAGATGAGGAAGCGCTCGACAAGCTCGTGCGCAGCAACCTCCGCTTCGTCGTGTCGGTGGCCAAGAAGTACCAGAACCAGGGCGTTTCCCTCGCCGACCTCATCAACGAGGGGAACCTCGGGCTCATCCGCGCCGCCCACAAGTTCGACGAGACCAAGGGCATCAAGTTCATCTCGTACGCGGTCTGGTGGATCCGCCAGGCCATCCTGCAGGCCCTCGCGGAGCAGAGCCGGATCGTGCGGGTCCCGCTGAATCGGGCAGGGACGCTCCACCGCATCGGGAAGCGCTCGTCCGCGCTGCTCCAGGAGCTCGGCCGCGAGCCGACGCCCTCGGAGATCGCGGAAGGCATGGACATCTCGATGGAGGAAGTCCAGAAGACGCTCTCCATCTCGCAGAACCACCTGTCCCTCGACGCGCCACTCACGCCGGGGGAGGACAACAAGCTCCTCGATTATCTCCCGGACACGCAGAACCCGGGGCCCGACTCCGAGACCTTCGAGCACGCCCTCACCGAGTCCATCGAGGAGGTGCTGTCCACGCTCAAGGAGCGGGAGGCCAAGATTCTTCGCCTCTATTTCGGCCTCGACGGTCCCGAGCCGATGACGCTGGAGGAGATCGGCAGCCTGCTCGGGATCACTCGCGAGCGGGTCCGCCAGATCAAGGAAAAGGCGCTCAGCCGCCTGCGGCACGTGAGCCGCGCGCGGGCGCTGGAGAGCTTTCTCGCCTAGCGCCCATGGCGGCCAATCCCTCCTTCGACGTCTCTACCGGTGCCGATCTCCAGGAAGTCGACAACGCCGTGAACCAGGCGCTGAAGGAGGTCGCGCAGCGGTACGACTTCAAGGGCACCCACTGCAGCATCGAGTTCGACCGGGCCAAGGCCGAGGTCCGGCTCGCGGCCGACGACGCCTTCCGGATGGACGCGCTCGTGGACGTGCTCCAGTCGCGCCTCATCAAGCGCGGCGTGCCGGTCCGCAACTTCAAGCTCGGCGACGTCGAGCCGGCCACCGGCCAGTCGGTCCGGCGCACCGCGACCTTCACCCAGGGCATCCCACCCGACATCGCGAAGCGCATCCAGAAGGCCATCAAGGAAGGTGGCTTCAGGAAGGTGCAGGCGAGCATTCAGGGAGACGAGCTGCGCGTCTCCAGCCCCTCCCGTGACGAACTGCAGGCGGTGATGGCAATGCTCCGCGCGGAAGACTTCGGCATCGAGCTCAAGTTTGGCAATTACCGCAACTGACGCGTGCCGGCGTTCGAGGCGGGCGCGGCAGGCCCGCATCGTCCTCCTGCTCGCGGCGGCCGCCGGTTGTGCCACGCCACCTCCCCCCGAGCCCGAGCCGCCGCCGGTCGTCACCCGGCCCGCGCCTCGCCGTCCGCCTGCTCCAGCACCACTTCCCGACACGATCCCCGTCCGTGACTCGACCCCGCGGGACACCCTCGCGCCGGCGCCGGCCGCCGTGCCGGTCCGCATCGAGGGGCGCTCTCCGGAAGTGCGCGTCGGGCTCGCGGTTGGCGCGTCGTCCGCCAGGATCGGCGGCGGCAGCTCGCCGCTCCAGGTCGAAGGGCCCGCCGGCAACTTTCTCGGGGTCATCCCGGCCGGGGAGAGCTGGGAGGCCACGCCCGGAGGCTCGGGCGTCGTGCTCCGACCGCCGCGGGGCGGCCGGCTCACCGACCGGCGGATCGCGGTGCGCCCGCGCGAGGCGGATGGGCTGGTCCGGGTCGGGACGCGCGAGTACCGCGGGACGCTGACGCTCGCCCCCGACCGCACCGGCATTACCGTCGTCAACCAGGTCGAGCTGGAAGCGTACCTCGTCGGGGTCGTCGGCGCCGAAATGGGCGGTCGACCCGATGGCGATCGCGAGGCGGTGCGCGCGCAGGCGGTCGTCTCCCGCACCTACGCGCTCCGCACGCGCAATCGCTGGCGCGCGCAGGGCTTCGACTATTACGCCACCGTGGCCGACCAGGTGTACGCCGGCGTGTCGGCCGAAAACCCGCTCGCGCGCGACGCGATCGCGGCGACGCTCGGACTCGCCGTCACCTACGGAGGCGCGCCGATCGATGCATTCTTCTTCTCGACCTGCGGCGGCCGCACCGAGCTCGGCACCGAGGTCTTCCGCGCTGCCACGCGCTCGTACCTCCGTTCGGTCCCTGATGTGGACGCGTCCGGAACCGCGTACTGCTCGCCCTCGCCGCGGTTCCGCTGGCGGCAGTCGTGGACCGCTCAGGAGCTGCGGCGAGCGGTGGAGCGCGGGCTCAGCGAGATCGGCTCGGAAATGGCCGGCGCGGTCTCGCGGGTGAGGGACATCCGGATCGCCGAGCGCACCGCCTCGGGGCGAGTCGGGCGCCTGGTGATTGCGCTGGCGAACCGGAACGTCTCGGTCGAGAGCCCGCGTGTGCGCCAGGTGCTCCGCAGCCCCGAGGGCGAGCTGCTGCGGAGCACGCTCTTCTCGCTCCGGGTCAGCGGCGGCGGCAGCGAGGTGCACGGCCTCACCGTCGAAGGGTCCGGCGCCGGGCATGGCGTCGGCTTCTGCCAGTGGGGAGCGATAGGGCGGGCAAGGGCGGGGCAGCGCTACGAGGACATCATCGCAGCATATTATCCGGGGACACGTCTCGAGCGCTTCTACTAGGAGGCCCGGTGAGCGATCGGCTGAGAGTCGGGATCATCGGCAGCGGGGCCATCGTTCAGGTGGCGCACCTGCCGGTGCTGCGGAAGCAGAAGAACGTCGATGTCGTCGCCATATGCGATACCGACCTGCCCAAGGCGCGCGCCATTGCGGAGCGGTTCGAGATCAAGGACGCCTTCGACGACATCGAGGACCTGCTGGGGCACGAGCAGCTCGACGCTCTGGTGATCTGCACCCCCAACCACCTCCACGAGGCGCATATCCTCGCCGCGCTCTCGGCCGACCTGCATGTCCTGGTCGAGAAGCCGCTCGCGCTCACCGCAGCGAGCGCCCAGAAGATCATGCGCGCCGCGGAGAAGCGGGGCCGCGCCGTGCTCGTGGGCATGAACCACCGGTACCGCCCGGATGCGCAGATCGTACGCAGCTTCGTGCAGAGCGGTGAGCTCGGCGTGATCGACAGCGTCCGCGGGAGCTGGCACGTCTTCCGTCCGAGCCGCTCCCAGCTCGGGTGGCGGCAGCGGCGCGAACTGTCGGGCGGGGGAGCCATGCTCGATCTCGGCCTCACGGTGCTCGACCTCGCGCTCTGGCTCGCGGGCAACCCGGTCCCCGACCGGGTGACCGCCTCACTCGACGGGACGCGGGCCGAGCGGAGTGTCGAGGAGGCGGGGTCCGCGTTCGTGATCTGCGAGAACGGCACGTCCGTGTTCGTGGACGTGACCTGGCGCCATTTCGGGGCGGGCGAGCGCTTCGGTGTGGGGGTGCGCGGCAGCCGCGGCACGGCGGCCATCAATCCGCTCACGGTCTGGAAGGAGTTGAATGGCGTCGCGGTCGATGTTTCCCCGACGGGGTCGATGGGACGGGAGAACCCATTCAGCGCTTCCTACCGCGCCGAATGGGCCCATTTCGAAGCGATCGTGCGCGGGGAGTCGAAGGCTCCATCGCTTCAGGAACACGTCACGCTGCACCGGCTGCTCGATGCGGTCTACCGTTCGGCCGCCGAGTCGAAGTGCGTGTCGATCTAGCCGCCCGGCCGCGGGGCCACCAGCGCCGCCAGCACGAGCTCCGACGCTCCCGCCCGCATCCCGTGCGGCTCGCGGGGCGCGATGGCAGCGACCATGCCGGCGGTGACCGGACGCTCGCCTTCCTCCCCCGTGACAAACCCGTGCCCTGACAGCACGGCAATGAAGACGCTCGACGCGCTGGTGTGTGTGGCCACCGTCTGCCCCGGCGCAAGGCGGAAGAGCAGCAGCCGCGCATCCGGCGAGTTCTCGGCAATGTGGACGGCGGGGCGGGTGCCCTGCTCCCGCCCGGTGAGTTCCGGCATGCCGGCCGGGTCGTAGAGATTCATGATCAGCTCGCGGCGCGCATCGCGGGCGCGCTCCGGACGAGGGGAGCCGCGGCGTCGTTCCGGAGCAGTTCCGCCACCGTCAGCTCGAGGAAGAAGGCCCGCGCGGTGTCCTTCACTTCCTTCCACCGCCAGTGTGCCCCGCAGGGCGCATCATCCCGGCAGCGAGCGCGCCCCATGATGCACCGATGCTCCGATTCGGCGAGGAACGGCTCGACGATGTCGGCCAGGCGGAGCGTCGTGCCGGGTGCGCCGAGCGTGTACCCGCCGCGGGCTCCCCGCACCGAGCGGAGCACGCCGCGCGTGCCGAGGTGGTGCAGGGTCTTCGAGAGATAGTTCTGCGGGGCTGCGAGCGCCGCGGCCACCTCGGACACGGGCACCGGGCCGTTCCCCTCGCGCTCCGCGATGTAGCACACTGCGCGGAGCGCGTACTCGGCCGTCTGGGGAAGGGACAGCATCTCAGTGGCTCGCCATGTGGGCGGGCTTTCCCACCTGGATCACGCCGACGGCACCCTTGTTCGCATCGGCGAAGGCGTGGGTGACGAAGGCATAGTTGCCCGTGCCGCTGTACCCCTGCGCGAATTCCATCTCGAACACCGCACCGCCGCCCGTCGGCACCATGTAGGTCTGGACGCCCTCGATGACCTGGTCCACGTTCCCGCCCGGATAGACCCGGTCGAAGATGTTGCCGACCACGTGGAAGTCGCTCCGGATGTTGGGGCCGGCATTCATCACGAACAGCCGGACCACATCCCCTTCGTCCACCTGCAGCGGCGCATCCTTGTACTGGAAGGCGCGTCCGTTGAACACGACGTACTTCGGCGTGGCCGCCTGCATCGCATCCCAGTCGCCTTCCTTCACGGTGCTGTCCACGACCGAGCCCTTCGGATAGAAGTCGCTCTGGATGAGGACGAATTCCTTGTCCGCCTTCGTGGGCCAGCCGTCGCGGGGATCGACGATGATGGGGAGGTACATCCCCTGCGCGATATGCATCAGCACCGGCGGCGTCCCGCAGTGGACCATGAAGACGCCGGCGGTCGTGGCCTCGAACTCGAAGGAGAGAGAGTCGCCGGGAGCAATGGACTTCATCGCGTGATCCATCGGGATCTTCGACGCGTGGAAGTCGATCGAATGCGGCACGCCGACCGCCTCGTTGACGAGGGTGATGCGGACCAGGTCGCCCTGCCGCACGCGGATGACCGGTCCCGGCACCGTGCCGCCGAAGGTCCAGCCGACGTACTTCACTCCCTTCGAGATTTCGACCGTGTCATGCGTCATCGGAATCCGGAATTCCTTGATCGGCGCGCGCGAGGCGGGACGCACCTGGGCGTCGTACACCGGCGTCACCGCAGTCCGGGTCACGCCGAAGTCCACGCGCTCGATCTCGCCGGAGCGGGAGAACGTGCTGGAAAAGAGGGCGGTGGTGCCGACGGCCAGGATCCCGACGGCGGCGACGGTGAGCTTGAGCGACTTGAGCATCGTGGTTTCCTCGTAGTGTGGTCAGCGCCGCTGTGACGCCGATCCGTTTCCTGCGCACGAGGATACGAAGCGCGAGTCTAAAGATTCGTTAAGGGGTGATGAAAGAATCTTCACCTGCAGGTGGGGTTTGCCGATCGCCGATCAGGCCGGCAGGGCAGGGCTGCCCGGCGAGATCATCCGCCGGGTTGGGCCTGCGTGAGGCCCTCGCGCGCCTCGGCCAGGTCGGGTGCCACCTGCAGCGCGCGCTCGAAGGCGGCCGCGGCCGCCGCGCGCTCGCCGCGCTGCAGATGGAGTAGGCCGCGACTGTACGCATTGACTGCGTCGGTCGGCACCGCCCGGCCGGCCGCTGGCGCAGCGGGCACGTCGAGTGCCGCGGCAATCCGGGTCGCGAGCGACTGGAGCATCGCGTACAGCTCCCGGCGGTCGCGCAGGGCGGGATCGTTCGAGACGACGTCGACGATGCGTCCCGACTCGGTATCGATCACGCGCGCATCGAGCCGGAAGCGGCCGTAATGATCGATGAACGCGCCGAGCACCACGAATCGGGCGCCGAGGGCCTTCCCGGTGCTTGCGGCCGTCGCGGCATCGATGGCCCGCGCGCCCTCGCCGGCCGGCCGCGGCGGCGCGGTGATGCGGCTGCGCTCCAGGACGCTCAGGCCGGGATGCCGGGTGAGCTCGCTGATGAGGAGCGCCTGCAGGCCGAGCTCGAGCGCCTCGAACGCCTCACGGTCCTGCCCGTACGAGCCGCCGTTTTCGAACGGCAGCACGGCAATGGCCGGGCGCGCGCCCTGCGCGACGGCGGCTGCGAACGGCAGCGCGACCGCGAGGAGCAGAATCGAGAGAGTGCGCCGCATGAGCAGCTCCTTCAGAGAGAGAACGTCAGCCCCTCCACCGCCGCATCGACCACCAGC
>JBLNHD010000044.1:0-5065 GCA_050268825.1 Gemmatimonadota bacterium | reverse complement strand
CTTCGCCGACTCCGCGTGCGACTCGACGGGCCTCACGCTTCCCGTCCTCGAGTACACGCACACCGACGGCTGCTCCGTGACCGGCGGCTTCGTGTATCGCGGGTCGGCACTGCCGGAGATCGCCGGCCATTACTTCTACGCCGACTTCTGCGAGGGGTGGGTCCGGAGCTTCCGGCTGAGCGGCGGGAGCGCTGCCGACGAGCGCGAGTGGCCGAACCTCGCCCCGGGCGGGCAGGTCCCGGGCTTCGGGGAGGACGCGTCAGGCGAGCTGTACGTGCTCGACGCGCGCGGGACCGTCTATCGGATCGTGCGGCGATGACCGGTCATTCGCCTTCCTCCAGGAGCCGCACTTCGATCTCCCATTCGCGCTCCTCCCCCGGCTCGAGCGTCTGCGCGAGCCCCCATTCCGCGGCGCGGTCGAGCCGGTCGGGCGCGCCGATGCATGGCTCGAGCGCCAGGTTGTAGTACGGACGCTTTCCCGGCGGCGCCCACCCTTCGCAGTTGATCCACATGCCGACCTGCGGCACCCTGCTGCGGTCCACATGAAATTCCAGCCGCTCGCCGCGGCGCGGATCGGTGAGCACCGCGCACCGGTCGGCTCCCGCATCGGCAAAGACCTTGGCGGCCCAGCCACCGCTTCCGGGCACCGGGAACTCGAAGGCTTCCTGGCGTCCGCCCACCCCGCCGGGCCACGAGACGAGATCGTCCACTTCGAGATCGGGACGTCCGTGCGAGGCGTCCACCTTCACCTGCGTCACGCCGGGAAGCTCCAGCCGCGACCCGGGCTGCACCGTGAGGAGCGGATGCGACGACCAGATCCACGGAAACGGCTCGCCGCCCAGGTGCCGAAGCCCGTACCGGAACCGGGCGACGGGCGCGTCGGGAACGAGCGTCAGCTCGCGGATGAACTCGCAGGGGAATCGCGCGCTCCGCGCGCGGCCCGCGAGCGACACCGACCCGTTCCGCTCGTAGAGCGCACTCTCCCACTGTGCGCTCCAGAGCTCGCCATGATCCGGCAGCGGCTCCGCGCCAGGATCACCAGGTACGCCGGACGGGCCGACCGTGGGAAAGCACTCGTCCCATCCGCCGCTGTCCGCGGTCTCGACGTACGACGCCCCGGCCCGGGGCGGCGCGAGGGGAATCTGGTCGCTCCGCCAGAGCCACTCGCGCCCGGCGCCGCGCCGCAGGTTGCTCACCTTGAGCCCCAGCCCCGGAATGACGACCGCCTCGACCTCTCCCGCGCGAAGGGAAACGGCGGGGAAGCCGGAAACGGTCACCTGGCGATAGGGCACGCGATGTTCCCGGGAGGGAAGCGGAGGAGAGGCTACGCGGCTGCGACGGCGGCGTCGAGCGCGGCGGAGACGCCGGCGTTGGCACAGACGCGCGCGATCGTCTCGCCGATCTTGTTGTTGGGCGTCGAGGCCCCGGCCGTGATCCCGAAGTCGCGGGCGGCCCCGAGCCACGCCGCCGTGGTGATCTCGACCTTCGAGCCGACCGGCTGGTGCCGGATGGTGCCGGCCGCCGGATCGATGCAGTCGGCATCCTCGATGTGGTACGTCCGAACGCCGTACGACTCGGCGAGCTCGGCGAGGTGACAGGTGTTGCTCGAGTTGTACCCCCCGATCACGAGCATCACGTCCGGCAGCTCGCGCAGCAGCTCCTTGATGGCGTCCTGCCGTTCCTGCGTGGCCGAGCAGATCGTGTCGAAGCTGCGGAAGTGCGCGGCGAGGGCGTCCTCGCCGTAACGGCGAGCCATGCTCTTCCCGAATTCCGCCGCGATCGCGAGCGACTCACCCGAGAGCATCGTCGTCTGGTTGGCGATGCCCACCTTCTCGAGGTATCGCGCGAAGTCGAATCCCGGCGATGTCGCCTTCGCGAAGCGGCGGTTGAGCGCCTCCGCGTCGCCGCCATGCTCGATGTAGTCGAGGACCGGCCGCGCTTCGTCCATGTCCAGCACCACGAGATACCGGCCGCCCGCATGGCGGTTGACCTGGCTCGCCGTGGCCTTCGTCTCCTCGTGCCAGTACTTGCCGTGGATGATCGCGGTGTACCCGTCCCGGGCGTAGCTCTCGACGCGCTTCCAGACGTTGAGGACCGAGCCGCACGTCGTGTCCACCAGCACGCAGCCGAGGGCGCGGAGGCGCTCGAAGTCGCGGATGGTCACGCCGAAAGCCGGGAGGATCACGACGTCATCGGGGGTGATGCGCGAGAAATCGAAATCCCGCTCCGGGTCGTGCGCCAGGATCTCGATGCCCATGGCCCGCAACTTGGCGTTCACGTGCGGATTATGGATGATCTCGCCGACGAGGAAGATCCGCTTGTCGGGGAACTTGAGGCGGGATTCGTAGGCGTAATCCACGGCGCGGTCCACGCCGTAGCAGAACCCGAACTCCCGGGCCAGGCGGAAGGTCAGCGGCCCCGCGGCGAGGCGATACCCGCCGGCGCGAACCGCCTCGATCACCCCGCTGTGATAGTCCGAGGCGAGCTGGCCCTCGATCGACGCCTTGAGCCCGAAGCCACGGCGGAAATACGTGCTCTCTGCCATGCCTCGAATCTAACCAGCCGGGCAGGGTCCCACCGGGACGCCCACGATCTCGCCGCTGATCGCGATTTCGCCCGTTCCCCCGCCCCACCGCTCCGCCCGCCCCGAGAACGTGCCCCGCAGCCTGGCCGGCGACGAAAGCTCGAGCGCCCCATCCACCGTGCGCCAGGCGAAGATGTCCACGGAATCCACCCAGCGGGCGGCAAAGGCCGCCGCCGGCGGAGAGCTCGCCGCCTCGTTCGGCCCGGTGAGCGGATACCGGCCGGCGGCGAGCGGGTCGGCACCATGGATGACGAAGGCGACGCCGGTATCGCCCGACATCGCCGTGAGCTCGACGGGGCCGGCGCCGCAGCGGCGCGCCGAGGCGGGGAGGACCGCCTGGCCCGTATCGGCGCCGGTCCAGGAGATCTCGATGCGCGGGCCGGTCTCGCATGCCGCGGCCAGCAGCGCCACGCCGGCCGCGGCCACCGTCCGTCCTGCACGGCGCAGGCGCATGCTCCTCACCGCACCGGCGAAAAGACGATGTCGAAGCGCCACTTCCCTCCCTCGTCCGGCGAAATCGGATGACTGAGGTCGAGCCGGATGAGCGTGGTGCGCAGGAGCGGGCTGTAGATCGAGACGCCGATCCCGCCGCCCACGAGCGCGCGTGACTCGAAGAGCTCGTCGAGCGCCGCGGCCTGGCCGGCATCGATGAAGACGATGGGGCGGATCGTTCCGCGGAGCGGCGAAACGTCGAGCTGCGCCGCCCAGAACGCCGGCGCGATGATCGAGCCGTACTGGAACCCGCGGACCGACTGCATGCCGCCCAGGCGGAACTGCATCTGCGGCGGTGCCGCGGACTCGGCGACGCCGGCCTTGAGGCGAACGGTGTAGCCGCGCGCGCCACCCCGGCCGTAGCGGACGTCGCCGAAGATGCGGCCCGTGACCTCTCCCTCCCCTGCCATGCCCTCCAGGGCGAGCGACCACCGAATACCCGCGAGGCGCGCCACCCGCAGGCTCGCGATGCCGTAGTCCCCCTCGGCGATCGGCGGATTCGCGGGAAAGTCCCCGGTGCCGCCGAAGAAGTCGTTCACGCCCGATCGCGCTTCGCGCGTCACGCTTCGCTGGCGTTCCCCCCGCACCGAGGCGAAGAGGTCGGTCCCGACGGCTACCGACGTGACGTACGTCAGGCTCCCGCCGGTGGCGAGGAGATAATCGGCCTCGTCGTGCGCCGTGAAGATCGCATTGAAGGAGTTGGCGAGCGTCCGCCCCGGGGAGAACGGATCGACATCGGTCACGTCACGGTAGCCGCTGAGCGCGATGCGGCCGCCGGGGGCGTCGCGGACCACCGCGAGCCGTCCCGTGATGCGTTCGTCGCTGAAGCCGTAGCGCACCGTCGCGAAGACGTCGGTGAAATCCGACCCCGGCACCCGCGCGCGGCCGCCCACACCGAGCGAGTAGCCCTGGACCCGGTTGTACTGCAGCGCGTCTCCGAGGTTCTGGTAACCGAAGCCGGCGGCGCTGCGCCCGGTCAGCTCGTCGGGCAGCCCCTCCGAGATCCGCGCGAGCTCCGCCTGCGCCTCGCGCACGCGGCGATCGTCTTCCGCGGCGTTGTCGAAGCGGAGCGAGTCGCGCCAGCCGGCGTAGAGTGCGAGCGTATCGTCCGGCGGGCGGTGCATCTCGAAGCGTCCGCCCGGCCAGCGCTCCGCGGTATGCCAACCTTCGGGCCGTCCCTCCCCGCCTTCACGCTCCGCCTGAATCGAGTCCCGGCGCTCGCCCCGAAGCCGCCGCGCGGAATCCGGGGAAAGCGAGTCGGGCAACGGCAGCGAGAACACCACGGGGGTCCCGGTGTTGATCTCGTAGTCGTCGAAGGTCGTCACCGCCTGGAAGGGAATGACCACGTCGGTCACGATCGGAATCCTGACCGTCCCTGCGATGGCCTGGCGGTACGGCATCCAGTACCGGCCGTCCTGCAGCGAATATTCCAGGTCGGCGTCGATGCTGACGATGCGGTTGATCAGGCTGTTCGCGAGCCGGGCCGAGCCGCTGTCGTCCGCCTCCGGCGCCACCCAGAGCGAGGTGCCGACGTAGCGGAAGGTGAAGCGCACCACCTGGGCGGTTTCCGCATCGAGCCAGAGGCGCCCGGCCACGAGCGCCGGGGCGACCCGCTTGGGCGTGACCTCGACCGAGTAGAGGCGGATCTCCCCGAGCCCGGGCACCGACACGTTGAGGCTGTCGAGCAGGTCGTAGTGATACGCCGACTCCGCGCCGCGCGCGAGCGGGTGGAGCGCGCCCGTCGCGGGAAATTCGTTGCTGAAGATCCGCACCGAATCTCCGACCGATCGCGGAACGAACCAGGGCCGGTCGAACACCGATGAGGCGGTGAGCTCGGGATTCCGGCTCCGGTAGCGGCGGCCCACGACGTCCACGCGCAGGTCGTTCGGCAGCTGCCAGGCGACGAGCGCCTCCTGCTCCTCGACGGCCGCCATTTCGGCTTCCAGCTGACCTTTTTCCGCCGCGGGGTCGCCCCCTTGGGGTCCGTTC
>JBLNHD010000043.1:0-9909 GCA_050268825.1 Gemmatimonadota bacterium | reverse complement strand
CTAACTTATCCAGGCTCTTGTTCAGCCACACTTCCTGGTTGTGTAACACCACCAGGGTATCAATCAGGCGATCGAGGTCACGCGAAGACCAGGTTGAAGACGAGCACCTGCGCCCAGAGCGCCGCATCCGACCCGCTGTAGCGGATCACGTCGATGGCGAAGACTCCGGACGCGGCGATGGCCATCGTGATGCCGAACCCGATCGGCACGATGACCGCGTATGCCGCGATCAGCAGCACGTACAGCGCCGGCGCCGCGCCTCCGGTGGGACCGAGGAACCGCGCAAGCAGGGTAATGAGGCCGAGATCGACGATGAACTGCGCGGCGAGAAAGGTCGGCCCCGGCTGCCAGCCCGGATGCCGAAGCTGCCACGCCCCGTACCCGGTGATGACCAGCGCCAGGATGACCGCGACGCTGGCGATGAACGAGAGCTGCGGCAGGCTGGTCCAGACGAGCGCCCCCGCGATGAGGGTCGCGAGCGCGATGACCAGTCGCCCACCGAAGAGCCAGGTGAGGAGGGTCCGCTGATCGGGAAAAGAGGTCTTGCCTGGCCGGTGGGATGCTGGCACGGGCGGAATATATCCACGCCGCCCGGGAGCGGGCAGTCGCGGCAAGCCCCGCGAACGCGAACCGCCCGCAGGGTGCAGGCGTGGTGCCTGCCTCCCCGCGGGCGGTAGCGCGGCGCCGCCGACTGCCGGCCGTCTACCTGCTGCGGCGCTCCGCGCCCGCGTAGGCCGCGGCCGCGCCGAACCGGCGCTCGGGCCCATGGAAGCCCGAAAGCGACCGGTTCTCCCCGGCCGGGCGCCCTGTCAGGGAGCTCGGAGAATTCAGATGCGCCCCGTCGTCGACGCCCACGCCAAGCCGATCCACCAGCTCGCCGCCAAGCCACCCCGTGGCTGCGGCGAGCAGAAACCCCAGGAACGAGAAGATCATGGCCTCGAATGGCGGACTGCCCGGATCCACCCGCCGCAGCAGCCAGCTCGCGCCGAAAAGCGCGACGACCACCACGTTGCCGACCCCGTGGAGCGTACCCACATAACGGGCACGCGTTCCACGCGGGATGGCGAAATAGTCGATGGCACCGAACACGGCGGCCACCAGGCCGGTAAGGACGCCTGCGGCGATCATGTAGTATGCCATCAACTCCCAGACGCCATCGCTCCGAAAGAGCCCGATGACGTCGAAGACGACGGCGGTCGCCAGCAATCCGAGCGGAAAGACGATCAGCATCTGGTGAATCGGATGCCCGAGCAGCTTTGCCCTGCTTTCCATGGCGTCCTCGCGTGTGTTACTGCTGGTCCTGCAGCCGCTCGATCATCGAGAGGTGCTGGCGCAGCGTGGGGAGCGTCTGCTGAATCAGTGTCCGGAGCTCGGTGTCCTGCGCCGCCGAGAGGTACTGATTCTCGAAATTGCTGATGTTCTCCTGGTGAAGCTTCTGCTGGCGATCGAGGAACGCCTTGTCGAAATCCGCCCCCGTCTTGCCGGCCAGGTCGGCATTGTCGTCAGGCGAGTCTTCGAGCGCGGCGGCCCGGTTTGTCGCGTCCGCTTCGTTGCCGGAGCGTGCCTGCATGCCCTTCACCTTCTCGAGGCTGGCGGAATGGTCCCGCTCCAGCGTGCGCGCCAGCTCCTTCACCCCGGCGCCCTGCGCCTGCCGCTGCGCCAGCTGCGCCTCCTGCACTTCCATCTGGTTCGACAACGCTATGCGCGAAAGGATGCCGGCGTCGTTCAGCGCGCCGGTCTCGCCGGGCGCGCGCGTGTCACCGCTGCCGTTCGCGACGGCGCCGGTGGTGCCGACCCCGCTCGTTCCGGTGGCCGCGGAATCCATCGGGCCACCCGCTCTGGTCTGGTAGTCGCTGTCCACGGCACCCGTTTCGCGGTCGCCGGCCCCTTCGGGATTGCAGGCCGCGATCATGCCGAGCATCGCAGCCGTCATCAACATCCGTTTCATGTATTCCCCCTTCACTACTCTGCCCTGCGGCCCTCCGCTGCTGGCGGAAGCGGCCGGTTGGCCCGCTCATCGGGCGGCCGGCCGGCGTTGCCGTCCGCCGCAGGATGGTGAATCGTGGCTCCCGTGTCTCCTGGAACCCGTCCGGAAATCGCCGCGGTGTCGGCGCCTCCGGTCACTTCGAGATGATGCTCCGGTGCCGCCCCGCCCGCTGCGTCCCCTGTCACATCCGCACTTCCCGCCGACTCCGCGTACTCGGGTTCGCACGCGGTCAGGGCCGCCAGGGCGGCCGCGGCAAGGAGCATCCGTTTCATCCATCCTCCCTTTCCGGAGTGAATTCCGGCGCGCTCATAATCGGGACCTCCGCGCCGGCGTTATGTGATCGATGACCACTCGGGCGCACGGTGGCCCCGCGGTCCAGCACTTCGCGAATCCGCTGCAGGAGGCTCTCGGCCGCGAAGGGCTTCTGCAGGTACGCTGCAGCCGCCTGGACACCGGGCATGAGCTCCGTGCCCGTGTACCCCGACATGAAGACGACCGGCAGCTCGGGCCGGACTGCGGCGAGGCGCTCCGCGAGCTCGACGCCGCTCATCCGCGGCATCACGATGTCGCTCAATACGAGATCCACGCGTTCGCCATCGTGCACGATGCCGTAGGCTTCGGACCCGTCGGCAGCCCTGATGACCCCGTACCCCGCGTCGGAGAGCACCCTCGCGGCGAGCGTCCGGACCGTTTCCTCGTCTTCGACGACCAGGATCGTCTCGGTGCCGCCCGGCGCGGCACTCGCGCGCCGGGCGACGGACGGATCGGACGTCCCGGCAGCCCGCGGAAAGCAGATGGTGAAGGTGGTGCCCCGGCCCACCGAACTGTCGACCCAGAGAAACCCGCCCGACTGCGTCACGATGCCGTAGACCACGGACAGCCCGAGCCCGCTGTTCTGTGACGAGTTACGCGTGCTGTAGAATGGCTCGAAGATCCGCGCGCGCACTTCGGCGGTCATGCCGTGGCCCGAGTCGTGCACCTTGAGGAGGACGTAACGCCCGGTGGGGATCTCGAGCCCGGTCGTGCGGTACGCGTCGTCCCGTTCCAGGTCCGCTTCTTCGGTCGAGATCTCCAGCCGGCCGCCGGCGGGCATGGCATCGCGGGCGTTCAGCGCCAGGTTCATGACCACCTGCTCGAGCTGGCCCCGATCCGCCGTGACACCGCCGAGCTCCGGCCTGAGGCGCGTAACGAGGCGCACGCGCTCGCCCAGGACGGAGCGGAGCATGAGCTCCATGTCGCGGACGACCCGGTTGAGATCGGTAACCTGCTGCGGTGCGAGCTGCGGCCGACCGAAGGCGAGCAACTGCCCGGTGAGCGCGGCGGCCCGCTCGGCCGCCTTCCTGATTTCCTCCGCATCCACCCGGCGCCCGTCGCTCTCGTCGAGCGAATCGACGAGATAGTCGGCGAAGCCCATGATGGCCATCAGGATGTTGTTGAAGTCGTGCGCCACGCCTCCCGCGAGCCGGCCGAGCGCCTCCATCTTCTGGGCCTGACGCACCTGCTGCTCGGCGCGGGTCCGCTCGGTGAGGTCCTGCACGTTCGCCGCGAAGCACTGCACCACGCCGCTTTCGTCCCGGATCGCGGTCAGGTCCACCAGAACCGGAAACTCCACGCCATCCCGCCCGATATGGCGAAGCTCGAACACCACCCGGTCCCGCTGCCGGGCGATCTCGGCGTTCTGCGCGATCAGGTGCCGGGAGCCCGGGGCCACCAGATCCGTGATCCGCCGGCCGACCAGCTCCTCGGGTTCGTATCCGTGCATGCGCGCGCAGGCAGGATTGACGGCCTGCAGCTCGGTGGCCGTCGCATCGCCGATCAGGACGCCCCAGCCAGCATGGCGGAAGATGTTCGCCCAGCGCGAGACGTCGGCTTCCGCCCGGGCGCTGCGTTCGACCTCGCGCTGCGCCGCTTCGTACAGCCGCGCGTTGACCACGGCCAGCGCGGCCCGGTCTGCGAGGTTCCGCGCAAGGGCGACGTCCTGCTCGTCATAGCGGCGGCCCGAGGTCGTGAAGCAGAAGGTCAGCGCCCCGAGCACCGCGCCGTGCGCCACCAGCGGCGCGGAAATGAGCGAGATGGCTCCGACCGCCTCGAGGTACGCGAGGTGGTCCGCATCGCGGGCCACGCCGCGGCGCGATTCCGCCGTCACGTCCCGTACCAGGACCGGCTGTCGCGAGCGAATGGCCCGCGCGATCGAGTGGTCGTCGCTGTCGAGCGAGGGTGGAAACCGGCGTGCCCGTGCCAGGAGCGCGTCGTCCTGGGGGCAACCCGCCGTTACCAGGCGCATGCGCTCGAGCTCGCCATTCTCGGCGAGCAGGTCCACCACACAGCAGTCGGCCAGGGCGGGCACCGCCATCTGCGCCACCGCCGCGAGCGTCTCCCCGACGTCGAGCGATGAATTGAGCGCCGCCGTCGCTTCGGCCAGGAGCTGCTGGGCCCGCTCCTCCCGGCGCCGGCCGGTGATGTCGAGCAGCGTGGCAACCGCGCCGCGCGGCCTGCCTTCACGGGTGAAGAGCGGCGCGGCGCTGCAGAGGAGCACCCGCCGGCTTCCGTCCGTGTGGACGATGTCGACTTCCTCGCCACGCACCGTCTCGCCGCGGGCGGCGCGCTGGATCGGCAGACTGCTGGCCGGAATGTCCCGTCCGTCACGCAACACGCGATAGCCGAGGAGCGCTCCCTCGACGCCGGTGAGCGACGGGTTCACCCCGGGCTCGACCCCGAACATCTCCGAGAGCGCCGGATTCGCGCTGATCTGGCGCGCCTCGGGATCGAGCGCGACGGCGATGCCGACGGGAAGCGCCTCGATCAGGGTCCGCAGCTCCGCCACCTGCTCCTGCAGATCTTCGCGCTGCCGCTCGGCGCGGTCCTCCGCCTCCCGGCGCTCGGTAATGTCGCGTGCGATGCCGATGATCCCGGCGGGGCGCCCGTCCACGTCGTAATAGAGCGTCTTCTGCGCTTCGAAGAGACGCGATCCCTGCGACGTCTCGAGGCGCTCCTCGTAGCGGACCGAGCCCCCACCGGTGATCACCGCGCGATCATTCTGCGCGAGCCGGTCGGCCAGGTCCCGGGCGAGCAGCTCCGCGTCGGTGCGACCGATGACGCGGTCGGGCGTCGTGCCGATGGCGGCTGCCGTGGCCTGATTGGCCATCACATACCGGCCCTCGAGATCCTTGGCGAAGACCGGATCCGTAGTGGACCCGATGAGCGCCTGCACGAGCTCCGCGTTGCTGCGCGCCGCTTCCTCCGCGCGCCGCCGGCTCGTCACGTCGCGCGTGTAGCTGACCATGCCCTCGGGCGTCGGGGCAATCCGGGAGACGAACCACCGGTCGAGGCGCTCGATCGACGCTTCGACCTCCACCTCCGTGTTCTCCGCCATCGCCCGCTGCGCGGCGACGAAGAATCGGGTATGCATCAGGAAGGGCAGCCGGCGCCAGATGACGTGGCCCAGGAGATCGGAAGGCTCGAGATCGACGAGCGAGAGGTATTCCGCCGCCTTGCGGTTGACGTAGGTCACCCGCCAGTCGCGATCGGTGGCGATGAAGAGCTCGTTGATGCTGTCGAGGATCGCCGCGGCTTCGGCGAAGGCTCGGGGGATGGTCGGCGGCATCCGGGGGCCTGGTGGCGGGGACGGGCGATCCTTCAATCTAAGATCCGGCCCGCGAGATCCAACCCGTCAGGGCTCCCCGGCGTCGTCCAGGAGCGACAGGGGCTCCTGGCCCCAGGTGTAAAGGCTCCGGTAGAATTCCGCCGTGCGCTGGATGATCCGCACGTAGTCGCGTGTTTCCGCATAGGGGATCCGCTCGGCGAAGAGCTCGGGATCTTCGACGCCTCGCTTCTCCTTCCACCGTTCGACCCGCGATGCGCCCGCATTGTAGGCCGCGAGCACATGCACCGGGCGATCGTACCGCTCGAGCAGCTCCGCGAGGTGCGCCATGCCGAGCTGTACGTTCACGTCCGCCTGGTAGAGGAGCACCGGATCCCAGACGGGAAAGCGGAGTCCGCGTGCCACCGCCCGCCCCACCGCCGGCATCACCTGCATCAGTCCGCGCGCGCCGGCGCCGGAGGTCGCGCCCGGGGTGAAATTCGACTCCTGCCGGATCAGGGCCGCGGCGAAGCTCGGGTCGACCCCTCGAGCGCGGGCCTCGTAATCGAGGGGCTCCTGATGCACGACGGGATAGAGCAGCCGGTAGGTACGCGCATCGGTCGGCGCCCCGGCGGCAATCGCGCGCCAGGTGACGCGCATGCCGCGGGAAGCCATTGCGCGCGCACGGAACGCATTCGCCACCGCCAGGAGCCGCTCCGCGCTCCCGTCTTCCCGTTGCACGGCGTCCCGCTCCCACCCGGCCTCGCGGTCGAGGCCGAGCGAGGCGAGGCGTTCGGCGCGGTCGAGCGCCGAATCGGCGTCGGGTACCGGGATGAACGTGTCGCGCGCCGCCGGCGGCACCCAGGGAGCGACACCGAGCCGGCGCGCCGCCAGCCCGCCGTAATACCCGGCGCGGTCGCGCGCCATCGCGTCGCGCCACCGCGAGCGTGCGGCGGCCGTGTCGCCTGCCGCCTGCCAGGCGCGTCCGGCCCAGTAGCGGGCTGCCGTCGCCTCCGCGCTCGCCGGGTAATGTTCCGCCAGCGCGTCGAATTCGCCGGCGGCGGTGCGCACGCTCCCGTCGATGAAGGCGATGATGGCGGCGCGGAACGCGGCCCCGGGCGCCACGGAGGCGCGCGGATGCCGGGCCACGATTGCACGAAACGCCTCCCGGGCCGCCGCGTCCCGGCGCTCGTCGGTGGCGAGATCGCCAAGGAGAAAGAGCGCCAGCGCGGGCGCCTCGGTCTCCCGCGGGAAGCGCCGGCCGATGGCACGAAGGGCCGTGCGTCCTGCCGCGACGTTCCCGTCGCGCACCAGCGCGCGGGCCCGCTGGTATGCCGCCGACGCCGCGAGGGACGCCGGCTCACCGACGCGCGCGAACTGCGCCGCCGCCTCCTCGTACCGCGCGAGCGCAAACAGGTGTCTCGCGTAGTCGTAGCGATCCCGGGCGGTTCCCGCGCCGGCGGCAAGGCCCTTCCGGAAGGCCGTGACCGCCCTCGCCGAACTTCCTCCCGAGGCGAGGGCGCGCCCGATGCTCAACTCGAGCTCGGCGGAGAGTGGTCCGAAGCTCTGGTCGAGCACGGCGACGGCCGCCCGCGCCTGCGCCGTGCCCGGCTTCGTCCGCACGACGCTGACGAGCTCCGCGCGGAGGGCCCCACGCGCCGAGTCGCCGGCGGCCACGCCGAGACGATAGCGGTACGCGGCCGGCCAGTCCCCGAGCGTGGCGTAGGCCTCGGCGGCACCCGCCGAATCGGCGGAGCGGCCGAGCGCCTCCGCGCGCGCGGCGGCGAGCCTGGCGCGGGCCACCGGCGACGCGATGGCGCCAAGGAGCTGTTCGCGCGACGCGGGATCCGCAGTGACGATCGCCGCCCGATAGATGAGCCATTGGGTGAGCTCGGGAAGAAGCGTGGCGGCCTCCGCATACGCGCGAGCCGCCGGCGCCAGCGAGTCGAGCCGGTCCAGCGCACGGGCCAGGATCACGAGGCGCTCGCCGCGGCTGACCGAGTCGGGAGCCGCCCGGACCGCGAGTGCCGCGTGCCTTGCCGCGGTGCTGTCCGCGCGCCGCGCGAGCGCTGCCCGCGCGAGGAGCGCGCGCCCCTCGCCGTCGAACGCCGAGTCGAGCCACGGCGCGTCCGCGATGAGCCGCTCCACCTCCGCCCACCCTTCCCAGCCGCTCGCCGCACGTGCTGCGAGAATCAGCGCCTCGGGCGTCCGCCGAGCCGGGTCCGCCAGCACCGGCCCCAGGAGCAGGCTCGCGCGCCACGAGAGCCCGCGGGCGATTGCCTCGCGTGCCGCGCCGATCGCGGAATCCGCCGCCTGCGCGACGACGGCAGCCGCCGGCCGCGCCTGGACCGAGACCGGGCAGCAGAGTGCGAGCGAGAGCGCGAGAAGTGACACCACGACGGCACCTCGAGAATGCTGGATGGCAGGAGGGCGGGCACGACACGAGCACGCACGGAGCGTACCACCGCGCGACGCCACTGCACCCGTGCCAAGGCCGATGCTAGAATGAATACATGTCCCCTTCACGCGACAACCGCCGCTCCGGCGCACTCGAACCCGAGGACGAGCGCGTCCGGCTCGACAAATGGCTCTGGGCGGCGCGCTTCTTCAAGACGCGCGCCCTCGCGGCGGACGCCATTGCGGGCGGCAAGGTCGAGGTGAACGAGGCGGACGTGAAGCGGGCGCGTCCCGTCAACGTGGGCGACGTCGTGCGGGTCCGACTCGGGCCGTACGAGCACACCGTCGTCGTGAAGGCGCTGTCGGGACGCCGCGGCCCCGCGTCGGAAGCGGCGCTGCTCTACGAGGAAACGGCCGAGAGCCGGGAACGGAGAGAGCGCGTCGCGTGGCAGCTCAAGCACGCATCCGCGCTCTTCCATCATGACAAGGGCCGTCCCACCAAGCGGGACCGGCGCGAGATCGGAAAGCTGAAGGGACGCTAGGCCGCCGCCGGCCCGCGGGGCGGTGCCTGCATGTTGCCGATCATCGCATCGCCGAACTCGCTCGTCTTGAGGAGCGTGGCGCCCTGCATGAGTCGCTCGAAGTCGTAGGTCACCCGCTTCTGCGCGATGGTCCGCTCGAGCGAGCTGATGATCAGGTCCGCCGCCTCGCCCCAGCCCAGGTACCGCAGCATCATCTCCCCCGAGAGAATGACCGAGCCGGGGTTCACCTTGTCCTGGTCGGCATACTTGGGCGCGGTGCCGTGGGTGGCCTCGAAGACGGCATGCCCGGTGACGTAGTTGATATTCGCGCCCGGGGCGATCCCGATCCCACCCACCTGCGCCGCGAGCGCATCCGATACGTAGTCGCCGTTCAGGTTCGGCGTGGCAATCACGCTGTACTCCGAGGGCCGCGTCAGGATCTGCTGCAGAAACGCATCCGCGATCACGTCCTTCACCACGCAGCCTCCCGGGAGCCGGACCCACGGCCCGCCGTCGATCTCGACGCCGCCGTACTCGTCCTTCGCGAGCTGGTATCCCCAGTCCCGGAAGCCGCCCTCGGTGAACTTCATGATGTTGCCCTTGTGCACGAGCGTGACACTCGGGAGGCGGTGGGCCACGGCGTAGTCGAGCGCGGCGCGGATGAGGCGCCGGGAACCCTCGGCGGACACCGGCTTGATGCCGATGGCGCTCGTTTCGGGAAAGCGGATTGAGCGGACCCCCAATTCCTCCTGCAGGAAGCCGATGAGCTTCCGGGCCTCGGGCGACTCGGCACGGTACTCGATGCCGGCATAGATGTCTTCCGTGTTCTCCCGGAAGACGATCATGTCCACCTTTTCGGGTGCCTTGACCGGGGAGGGAACGCCCTGGAACCAGCGCACGGGACGCACGCAGGCGTACAGGTCCAGCTGCTGGCGCAGCGCGACGTTGAGCGACCGGAAGCCGCCCCCGACGGGCGTGGTGAGCGGGCCCTTGATCGCCACCAGGTGGTGGCGGATGGCCGCGAGCGTATCCTCGGGCAGCCAGTCGTCGAGCGCCTTCTTCGACTTTTCCCCGGCGAGGACCTCGAACCAGACGATCCGGCGCCGGCCGCCGTACGCCTTCGCGACCGCAGCGTCGAGGACCCGCTGCGACGCGCGCCAGATGTCGGGCCCGGTGCCGTCTCCCTCGATGAACGGAATGATCGGATGGTCGGGCACGCTCAGCCGCCCGGTGGTCATCGTGATGGTCTCGCCCCCGGCGGGCGGGGTGAGGTCGCGGTACTTGGGAGTGGTGGTCATGCCCGGCAAAATAACGGCGCCCGGGACCCGCGCGAAGGCCGACGCTTGCGCCGCGGCGCGTCCCTTCCCAGATTGGATTCATGACCGCGACTCGCAGCGGCTTCTCTGCGTTCGGCTTCCTCCTTC